>JAZLHR010000026.1:0-54320 GCA_045616945.1 Lachnospiraceae bacterium
CAATGGTATTTTTGTTTTTTAGCATAACCAAAGTATACCAGAAAACCGTCGTAATCGCTATGGTTACGGCGGTTTTTGCATAGAAAAAAGCTTCTTCCTGAGAGTGGGCGGAAAAACGGAAGAGCCGCAAGCAACTTGGACTTGCGGCTCTGCCGTTTGGGTTAGTTAACGGGCTGAGTTTTTTTACAGCCCCTTTTTATATTGCAGCGATATTCTCTTTTCGTCACGCGCGGGCTCAGCGGTAAAGCCGCAGCACACCAATGACCTTGCCCATCACGGAACATTCCTTTACGATGATCGGGTCCATCGTATCATTTTCCGGCTGCAGGCGGTAGAAGCCGTCCTCCTTGTAGAAGCGCTTCACGGTGGCGGAATCATCGACCAAAGCGACCACGATCTCGCCGTTTTCCGCAGTATCCGCCTCGGCAACAATGACACGGTCACCGTCCATGATGCCGATGTTCACCATACTGTCGCCGTGGACCTCCAGCATATATACCGGACGCCCGCCGGTCTTCAGTTCCTCTGCCGGCATGGGGAAATAGGATTCGATATTCTGAGTTGCCAGCATGGGCTGCCCGGCCGCCACGCGGCCCACCAGCGGAATCTGCAGCATATCCTGCTTTCCGCCGTAAAAATTATCCTCCAGGATCTCAATGGTACGGGACTGGCCCGGCTTGCGGCGGATATATCCCTTCTTCTCCAGTGCGGTCAGATACGCAAAACCGGAGGAAGTGGAAGTGAGCCCCGCGGCCTCGCAGATCTCACGCACTGAAGGCGGATATCCCCGTTCGACAATGGTTTTCTTGATATAGTCCAGGATAAATTGCTGCTTTGCGGAAATCCCCTTCATATCGTGTCTCCTCCCGGTGCGGCACAGCCGCTCACGCAGGGAGTATACCATACCCGTCGGATTTTGGCAAACTTATGTTTGTAAATTTTTTGTTTGTATATTTTTGGGCAGCTGCGGAGGCATCAGAACAGGATTCCCTTCAGGCACAGATTCGGCTCCATGGTGTCGAAATTCCAGGTATGGAAGGAATCACCCGCGCACCAGCGGTAGTATTCACAATCCCGGCAGGGACCGGTCCTGCGCCAGGCCGAGCCATATCAAAACTCCCGCCAGCAGCAGTAGGCCGCCGTTCGCAAAGGTGGGAAGCCAATATTCCCGCTTGTCCGCCCTGCCCTTATAATCCCATATTCCGCGCCACATAGCGGCGTAAGCCTGCCGAAAATTCATCTGTCCGCAGCCCTCCTTCGGTCCGAAATCCGTTCCGGTATAAATATTGCAATGTATCCCCGCATGCTTTTCAAGCCTGTTTTCCGCCGGGGCAGAAGGCACAGCAGGGGGGCCGCCCGGATCCGGGTGGCCCTTTGCGGTAAATATGAATTCGGAAATGTTCCTTTTAGTTGGCAGCAGGGGTTACGATGCTGACAGCCGAGGTATGCAGCTGCGGTGCATTGTACCAGTAAAGGATACCCTGCACATCGATCACAGTGCCGGCCTGCAGAGCCAGAACATCCTTGTAAACCTGCGTATCCTGGTTCCATTCATCGGACTCAACGCAGAAGGTGTACTTCGTGCCGTCCTTGGTCACGTCGAAGTAAATATCACCGCCTTCGGAGGCAGGTGCATCGACCTTCTCCACGGTCAGGCCCTGGAAGCCGACCAGCATGTTCATCTTCGCGGCAAGAGCTTCGGCATCGGCAAAATCCGCCGTTGCATCAGCAGGCTTGGCGATGTAGCAGCCGTCCATTACAGCAACCGTCGCGGAGCCTTCCTTGAGCTCGACTTCACCGGCCCAGGCAGTCTTGATGCCCTTCACCTGCAGCTTGGTACCGATCTGGATCTTGGCAGCTTCGGCGTCGGTCATGGGCGTACGGTATGCGAAGTAACCGCCGTCCGCATCCTGCAGATACAGGCCGGCATTGCCGTAAGCGGGCTGATATACAAAGAGCTGCACAAAGCCCTCGATGGTCACATCGGCCAGATCTTCCGCGGCCTGATACTGCTCAAAGGTCATAACGCCTTCGGACTTGGCAAAAACATTGCCCTTCACTTCGATCTTGGAGGTGTGGACCTGCGGTGCGTTATACCAATACAGGAAGCCTTCCAGATCGATCAGATCGCCGGGCTGCAGAGCCAGAGCGGTCTTGTAGACATCGGTATCCTTGTTTCTTTCATCGGACTCGATGCAGAAGGTGTAGCAGACACCGTCCTTGGCAACATCAAAATAGATATCGCCGCCCTCGGAGGCAGGTGCCTCCACGCCCTGAACGGTCAGGCCCTGAAAGCCGACCAGCATGTTCATCTTCGCGGCAAGAGCTTCGGCATCGGCAAAATCTGCCGTCATATCAATTGCTTCGGCAATATAGCTGCCTTCCATGACGGTGGCGGCTGCAGAGCCTTCCTTGAACTCGACTTCACCGGCCCAGGCAGTCTTGATACCCTTTACCTGCAGCTTGGTGCCGACCTGGATCTGAGCGGCTTCGGCGTCGGTCATGGGCATGCGGTATACAAAGTAACCGCCGTCCTTATCCTGGATAAACAGGTTGGCATTGCCGTAAGCAGCCTGATACACGCAAAGCTGTACAAAGCCTTCGATGGTCACATCGGCCAGGTCTTCCGCAGCGGCATACTGCTCAAAGGTCATAACGCCTTCGGACTTGGCAAAAATGTCGGCCTCGGTAGGCTTTTCGGTCGGAGCTTCGGTCGGAGCTTCGGTCGGAGCTTCCGTGGGCTTTTCAGTAGGCTTTTCCGTGGATGCGGGCTCGGTCGGCTCGGGCTTTTCGCCGCAGGCTGCCAAAGAAAGAACCATAGCCAGCGCAAGCATCAAAGCTACAATTTTCTTCATGTTTGTTTCCTCCTTATTCTTTCCCCGAATGGGGACGCTCACAGGGGACAGTCCCTGCAGAACACTGATATTATACTGATTTTCCAAATAATTGCAATCTGATTTTTACCGACGGAAAAGCCGCCCCTTCCGGAGGAGGAGCGCCGCTCTGTTTATTTCTTTTTCTTCATTGCCAGCGCCGCGGCACCGATCAGTACCCACGCGGCCCCCAGCGTGATCAGAAGAGCCCTGGAGCCTCCCGGCAGAGGCCCCAGTTCCGCCTTGCCGCCGGCATTTTCCGTGCCGTTCATCAGCTGTGCCAGATTCTTCTGCGCGATCATTTTTTCGTACAGGGCAGCGATATAATCGTCGTCGATGGTCTTCTTCCGCATGGCGTCCAGCACCACGCCCTCGATCAGGTCGCCCGCGGCGCTCCGTACGGAAGCGGAGCCGTTGAAGGCCGGCGTCACAAAGGTATGACCGGTATTTTCCATCAAAAGCTTCGAGGCCTCGATCTTCACGCGGTAGTGCTCCTGATTATCGCTTCCGGACAGGGCCAGATAGTTCTGATAAGCCTCACTCTGCAAGGCTTTCCGGGTCACAGGGAGGTAGCCCTCCGTGCCGGCATAGCTGAGCTGCACATCATTGGTCAGCAAAAACTGCATGAAGAGCCAGGACGCCAATACCTCCTGCGGGTCATCCTTATTGAAGATGCACAGCGACGGGCCCTGGGAGATCATCTTCGGATCCGCCGGGTCGTATTGCGGAATGGGCATCACGACGGTCTCGAATTTCACGATCTGGTCCTTGGGGATATCCAGCAGGGGCGCCTCGGAGCCCATCCAGGTCGCACCGGCCGTGGAATCGATGGCAAAAATGCACTGCCCCGCATTCAGGAAGTTCCCCGGATACCCCGACATGGAAAAGGTCGAAAAGGCTCTGGTCGCCGCATGACTGCCGATCTCGAACAGCTGCGCCTTCGCCGCGTCACCGAACAGCAGGATCTCGCCGTTTTGCTTCGTATAGTCCGCGCCCTTCTGCGCCAGCATGGTGATCATCATGTTGTCCGTGGATTTGTAAATGAACGGGATCATCACCTTCTGCCCGTTCACGGCAAACACCCCGTCTTCGCCCTTGGTGGCCATGGCGGCCTCCGAGACCTCCCAGATGAAGTCCCAGGTCAGGACCTCCGGCAGGGTATAGCCAAGCGCCTCGACCAGGTCCTTATTGATGTAGCAGGCCTCCGTAGAACGCACGAACGGAAGGGCATAGCAGCTGCCGCTCAGAAAACATTCCTGCAGGAACTCCGGGACCATTTCTTCTATTGCAGGTCCGTCGAAACGCAGTTCACTGCCGCCGAGGCCGTATTTTTTATCAGCGATCAGGTCGTCCAGCGGCACCACCACGTCCTCGCCGGTCATATAGGTGGCGATATGGTCCGGATAGGAGATGCAGACATTCGGCGTCGTCCCGGTGGAAATGTTGGTGATGACGTCGTTATAGATCTTCACATAGTCGGTATAGAGCTTGATGGTCACGCGGATCCCGGGATAAAGCTTCTGAAAATCCTCCGCGGCCTTGTTATAGATGGCGATCTGCGTGGGATTGGAGTCGTTTTTAGCCCAGAACGTGATCTCATAGCTGCCGTCCGCGTCAAAGCTCTCCGGCACGTCGAAGGAAACGCGCTCAATGGCACCATGGCAGCCGGTCAGCCCCAGGATAAGCAGCAGCACCGACAGCAATGCGATACATTTGCAGCACTTTTTCATCCCTTGGTACCTCCTCTGGATACGCCCTCCATGATCTTCTTGTGGAAGATCAGGAAGATGATGATCAGCGGCAGGGAGATCACCACCACCGCGGCCATCATGGCCGGGATATTGTCCCGTCCGAAGCCGCTCTCGCGGATCGTCTGGATCCCGTTGGATACCAGGAAATAGTTTTCGTCGTCGGTGATGAGCCGCGGCCATACATAGGAATTCCAGCACTCGATCACCTTCAGGATAATGATCGTAATGACGGTGGGCTTACTGATGGGCAGCATGACCTGCAGCAGATATTGCAGGTCCGAGGTGCCGTCCACCTTTGCCGCCCGGTACAGCTCGTCAGGGATCAGCTCGAAATTTTCCTTCAGCAGATAGATATAGAAGACAGACGTGACCGAGGGCAGGATCATGCCCCAGAAGGTATTGCGCATGCCCCAATTGGTAATGGTCACGAAATTGGTGATCACCACCAGCTCCGTCGGGATCATCATCAATGACAGGAATAAGGTGAACAGCAGATTCTTCCCGCGGAATTCGAGCCGTGCGAAGGCAAAAGCCGCCAGCACGATGACAGCCACCATAATGGCCGTCGTCCCCAGCGTGAAAATGACCGTATTCAGGAAATATTTGCCCAGCGGCACCGCGGTAAAGGCGCTGACATAGTTCTCCAGCGTAGGCTCCAGCGTGAAGAATTTCGGGATATATTCCGCGTTGTAGGCGCCGAAGCTTTTTACGGAGGACAGCAGCATCCAATAGAAAGGGAACAGGACGAACAGGCCCCATATCCCGAGCAGCAGATAGCGGACCGCGTTCATGGCCTTTCTGCGGGCAGCCGCCTTTGCGGCGATCGCATCGTAATCCGTATAATTTGCCATATCCGTCACCTAGCCTTTCTGCGTCTTCCGGCTCACCAGCAGGTTGATGACCGTGATGGTCAGCACGACGGCGAACAGGATCAGGGCCGCAGCGGAGGCATAAGAAGGATATCCGCCGCTGTCACCGTAGAGCATATCGTAGATATACCCCACCATGGTATTCATTTCCGCGGAATTCAGGTCCGTTCCGAACAGAGCCACCGCATCGCTGTAAGCCTTGAATGCCCCGATAAAGCCCGTGATGATCAGATAAAAGAGCATGGGAGCGATCATGGGCAGAGTGATGCAGGTGAAGGTACGGAAGCGGCCCGCTTCGTCGATCTTCGCCGCCTTGTAATAATTCTCGTTCACGGAGGCAAGGCTGCTGGTAAGGATCAGGATCTTGAAGGGCAGCACCACCCAGACGGTATAAAAGCAAAGGACGAACATTTTCGCCCAGTACGGGCCCGTGATAAAGTCCACGCTCTCGCCGCCGAACAGATGGATCAGCAGATTGATCATACCGTCCGTATAGGCCGTTTTCTTGAAAAGGATCATGAAAACAAGGCCGACTGCCAGCGTATTCGTCACATAAGGCAGGAAGAAAACGGTCTGAAACAGTTCCTTCAGCTTCGGGATGTTGGACAGCCCCAGAGAGATGAGCAGTGCCAGTCCCGTGGATACCGGCACCGTGATGATCACGAGGATGAAGGTGTTTTTGAGAGCCTGCAGGAAGAAAGGATCGTGCAGGACGTAGGAATAGTTATAGAGCCCCGTGCCGAAGCTGGTCTGGGAAGCAAAATTGAAGCCCTCTTCCAGCGAGTAGATCAGTACATCGACCAACGGATATACCATAAATATTCCCAGAAACAGGATGGCCGGCAGCAGATACAGCCAGGCTTTGGGATTTCTTTTATTCATCGGGCCACCTCAGACTTCCAAAGGGATCCGTTCTTCGGTCTTCCCGTCAAAGATATGCGCGGTTTCGGAATTCAGCGTAAAGCGAACGGTTTCCTGCTCCGTGCTGACGCCGTGGCCGCGGCCGACGGAGGCACGCAGGCTTTCACTCAGGGATTCGCTGTGGTCCAGCAGCAGGCTGGTATCGCGGCCCATCATTTCCACGCCGCGGAGCCTGCAGGTGAAGCTGCCTGCCGGATCGGGACGCAGCCCCTCCGGCCGGATCCCTACGGTCACATCCCGGTCGCTGACGCCGGGCGCGTCCAGAACGGCTTCGCTGCCGATATAGACTTTGCCGTTTTCCACGCGGCCCCTGAACAGATTGATGGGCGGCGTACCGAGGAAGGTCGCCACGAACAGATTGGCGGGGAAATCATATACCCGCTGGGGCTTGTCGATCTGATGCACTTTTCCGGCCTTCATCACCACGATGCGGTCGCAGATGCTCATGGCCTCTTCCTGGTCGTGCGTGACAAAAACGGTCGTGATGTGCGTTTCCTGCTGGATGCGGCGGATCTCTTCCCGGGTCTGCAGCCGCAGGCGGGCATCCAGATTGGACAGGGGCTCATCGAGCAGCAGGACACGCGGCCTCTTCACGATCGCGCGGGCAATGGCCACACGCTGCTGCTGACCGCCGGACATTTCACTGGGCTTGCGTCCCATGAGTCTTTCGATCTGCACCAGTTTGGCCGCTTCCATCACGCGCGCTTCCATTTCCTCTTTGGAAAGCTTATCGTCGCCCTTGCGGTTGCGCAGGGGGAACATGATATTCTGTCTGACGGTCATATGCGGATACAGAGCATAATTCTGAAATACCAGACCGATGCCCCGCATTTCGGGAGGCAATTTGGTCACTTCCCTGTCTCCGAAAAAGATCCTCCCTTCGGTAGGTTCCTCCAGACCGCTGATCAGATTCAGGGCCGTGGATTTGCCGCAGCCGGAAGGGCCCAGCAGTCCGATCAGTTCCCCGTCCGGGATCTCAAACTGAAAATGGTCTACGGCCACCACATCCGGCTCCCCCTTCGTCCGGTTGGGGAAACGTTTTGTCAGGTTATCGAGTACAACGTTCATATACAGCCACCTCACTTACGGGGGATCTGCCCGCCGCTTAAAGTAAATTCAGTATAATCAAGCAGGAAAATATTTGCAATGCTTTTTAGCCGCTGCGGCGCATACTTCCCTGCCGCCGCGGCGGGAAACCGCCCCTTCCGCACAAAAAAACTGCGGCTCCGCTTCAGCCGCCCCGGGGCAGCCGCGCAAACGAGCCGCAGATCTCTCTGTCACAGCAAACCGTATTCTTTCAAAAGCGTACCGGCCTCCGCCACATATTTCCGGATGCCGTCCAGCCCTCCGAAGGAGGCTTCCTCCACCGTAATGATCCCCCGGTAGCCGGCCTCCTTCAGCACCTCCAGATTCTCCCGGATGGGCACGCTGCCCTCCAGCAGCCCCGCAAAGCGCAGAGGCGTTTTTGAAGCGATATCGTTCAAATGGATGCAGCGCACCTCGGGCAGACATTCCTTCAGGTAGTCCGGTCCCAGGCCGATCAGATAGGCATTCGCCACGTCATAATTCATATAGACGCCGCTGCCCCGCAGACGCGCAGCCATTTTTTTCAGCCGCACAGGGTCGTAATTGAAATCCGGATGTTCCCAGGCGCCGGGCTTGGAATGATTTTCCCAAAGCATTTCGACGCCGACGCGGTCCGCGAAGGGCTTGCATTCCAGGATCCCCCGGATAGCCTGCTCCAGCTGCGCGTCCTCCGGAAATTCCGGATGGAACTGCCCGGCGGTGATGCGCACGGCCCGGACGCCCAGGTCGGAAGCCACCGCGATATCGCTGAGGGCACGCACCAGTTCCTTTTCATACATTCCCGGCCGCAGATCCGTAAAGTCCGAATACAGGTCCATCACCAGACAGGGCAGACCGGAAACCTCCAGTTCCCTGCGGAATTCCGCCAATCCGTGCGGCGTGCGGTCGCGGATGAACAGCACGGAAATGTCAAAGCCGTCCAGCCCCATATCGCGGGCCGCGGATGCCCACTCGGAGACCTTCATATCTCCCCGGCAGATATCTCCGAAGATCGAAACGGGAAGACAGTTCAGCATGATGTGTTCCATTCCATGTGCAGATATTTTTGCGATTCGCCGATCTCATAGCCGCCGGTCGCCAGAAGCGTGGTGCCGGTCACGAAGCCCGCCATCTGATTGCTTGCCAAAAACAGTGCGGCCGTGCCCATCTCACGCGGCTGTCCGCCCCTGCCCATCCACTGGACTCTTCGCTGTTCCGCTTCGTACTGTTCCGGATTCTCCTCGCGGGACAGATTGGAATAATACATATCCGTAAAGATATTGCCGGGCCGGAGCGCATTCACGCGAACGCCCTTTTTCGCCTCATCGATGGCAAGGGATTTCGTGAAGGTGTCGATGGCGCCCTTCGTTGCGGTATAGGCATAGGCGGATTCCATGCCGGTAACGGATTCCACGGAACTGACATTGACAATCGCACCTTTCGTCCTGCGCAGATGCGGGATCGCATGCTTACAGCCGAAGAATACCCCGTAGAAGTTCGTTCTGAACACGGCGGTCACATCCTCATCCGTCACCTCGGTGATCGGTTTTTCGGGAGGATAATAGCCGGCATTGTTGATGATGGCGTCCAGCCTGCCGTATTTTTTCACCGTGAAGTCGACCAGAGCCTTGACATCGGCCTCCTTCGAAACATCGCACCGGAAGAAGACACATTCGCCCTTGTTCTTTTCCGCAATATTCTTCGCGGCGGCTTCACCGATTTCGGGCCGCCGCCCGCAGATGACCACATTCGCGCCAACCTCGCAGAAGACCTCGGCACAGCCTCTGCCGATACCGATCGACCCGCCGGTCACGATCACGATTTTACCTGTCCATTCTTGTTCCAATGATAACATGACGTCACCCTTTGACCTTGAAACGGTCGACCTTTCTTCCCTTTTTTCCTACATGAAGTGTAAATATTTTGCCTGCATGGGGATATTTATCCGCAGGAGATTCGATGGATGAAGTTGTTACCGCCAGCGTATCCAGCAGCGGTCCGCCGAACGCACAGCAGGTCACATGAATGACCGGAAGACGCAGGATATCCTCCAGCTTTCCGGTCCTCGTGTCGATCACGGCGACCCCTCCGCCGCCCCAAAGAGCCGAGAAGATGAAATCATCGTCGGATATCGTCATTCCGTCCGGCGAACCGTATTGCTCCGGGATCCGTATCACGTCGCGCATAAAGCGCAGCGTGCCCGTTTCCGGCATGTACTCGTAAGCCTTGATCGTCTGGGAAAAGGTTTCCGCATGGAACAGCGTGCGGCCGTCCGCGGCAAAGGCCAGCCCGTTCGGGACCTTTTGATTGGCCTGCAGACGAAGCGGCGCTTCCCCCGCCCGGATGCTGAACAGGCCGCCGGTCTCGGAATTCGGAGCGAAATCATCCTCGTTCAGGAGGTTGTTCATCGTTCCGGCGATCAGCCGCCCGTCCGGCGCCGCCTTGCCGTCATTGAAGCGGTTCAGCCCGTACTCGGCATCTACCGAACATAAAAGCTCCTGCGTATGCGTTTCCGGGTCAAACAGGAGCAGATCCCGCCCGCAGCCGACCGCGAAGCGCCGGTCCTCCGTAGGCGCGGCAAAGCCCACATAATCCGAAAATGTCTGCAGCACACAGTCTGTTCCGTTTTTCAGCCGATGCAGCTGCTTCCGCATGATATCTACAAAGTAGTAGGCTTCTTCCCTGTCATCCCAGAAGATCCCCTCCCCGAGATGTGTTCTCCCGTCATAAATAATATCGTAATCCATAGGTCCTCCCGGGTATCCGGCGGCAGGTCAGCGCTGCCCGCTGACGATCTCGCCGAGCACCTGATCGGCGATATCCAGTGTCTTTTCAATATCTTCGTTCGTATGTGCCGCGGAAAGGTAGATGCGCCCGCGTTTGGAGGTCATACGCACACCGTATTCTTCCATGCCCTGTACAAATTTCTGGTAGAAATCGACATCCGCGTGCTCGATCCACTCGCGCAGGTCGGCAACATCCTCCGTAAATCCGAAATACAATACGAATACCGCGCCCAGGTGGCGGGTGAAGACCTTGAGGTCATATTTTCTGCCGAGCTTCTGGAAGCCCTGTGAAAGCATTTCGCCGATCTCGTCGAAACGTTCATATACCCCGGGCTTCTGCAGCTCCGCGATGGTCGCGAGTGCGGAAGCGACGCCGATGGGCCAGCAGCTGAAGGTTCCGGCAGGGTGGCAGGCGTGCATCAGGTCGCTCCTGCCGGCGATGGCCGCGAAAGCATAGCCGCCGGTAATCGCCTTGCCGAAGGTGGCGATATCCGGTACGACGCCGTATTTCTCCTGGGCGCCGCCGAGTGCCACATGAAAGCCCGTTATCACCTCGTCAAACATCAACAGGATGCCGTACTTCTTCGTAAGGTCGCGCATCCCCTGCAGGTAGCCCTCCTTCGGAAGGATGGGGCCGGAGTCGAACATCACCGGTTCCATGCAGACCATCGCGATATCGTCATGCTCCCGGAACAGCTTTTCCATAAATTCCAGATCGTTCCAGGGGGCCAGATACAGATCGTCCGCCGAATTGGGACGCTGCCCCACGGTATGGATGATCTTCTTCGGATTCTCACGGTCGCCCATTTCCTCAAGCGTATCCGCCTCAATGCTGATCTTCGCCTCATCGGTCCAGCCGTGATAATGACCTTCGATCTTCACGATCTTGTTTTTGCCGGTGAAGGCACGGGCCAGACGCCAGGCGTACATGACCGCCTCGCTGCCGGAGCTCTGGAAGGAAACGGCTTCCGCGCAGGGAATGATCTCATGCAGCAGCTTCCCGAGCTTCAGGACGTCCTCATTGGGGGCCGAAAACAGACTGCCCCGGGTGACCTGCTCCTGCACGGCCCTGCCTACGGCTTCCGGTGCGTGCCCCAGGATCAGCGGACCGAATCCGAGGATATAGTCGATATAGTCGTTGCCGTCCACATCGTAGCAATGCGCTCCCTTGCCGTGGGTCATGCAGATCGGATAAGAAGCATAGTGAGGTATCTGAAAAGCAGAGCCAACACCGTCCACCAGATAATTGCTGATTTCCGCATGAAGAGCTTTCGACTTACTCGTGTCATATTTTTTATACATCACGGGACCTCCGTCTCATTTTTGATTTATTATCAGCGATATCAAAAGCGTTGTCAAGATTTTATTATCCGGTAATTGCATTTTGTTATTTGTTTTTTGATTTCAATTTCTGAAATATTTCATTAATTAAAAATTTAACAAATTAGGCTTGACTTTTTCCCCGCTTCGCCGGATAATCGCCGTGGAATTTGTACCGACGAATTTCAAATATTGAAAAGAGCAGTTTGTCATGGAAGAAAAGAACATCACAGCAAATACCGCAGGCGCGACGGACCAGCCGATCGCAAGGCTCTTTCGTGTGATGGAGGGGATGGCCTCTCTTCGTACGCCCACCCGCCTGATCGATCTGGCCAAAAAGCTGAATATGTCGCAGTCCACCGTTTACCGCTATGTCCGCACTCTGTGCCAGCTGGACTATGCTTACTGCGACGACCTGACCGGGTACTATGCGCTGACCTGGAAGGTCTGTCAGCTCGGCTCCAGCGTACAGACGACGCTCGGCCTGCGCAGCATCGCAGCCCCTTTTCTGAGCGCTTTGGCCAATTCTCTGAATGTATCCAGCTGTCTTGTCATTATGGAAGGCATCCGGACACTGTACCTGGATTATGTAGATAATCCGGAAGCGAGGGTCCATTCCACCATCCGGATCGGCCATAATGCGCCCATCCATACGACCGGTTCCGGAAAGGTCCTGCTCGCTGCCATGCCCACCGGCGAGGCACTGAAAATCATCGATTCCGTCGGTCTCGTGGCGCTGACGCCGAAAACCATCACGGACAGGACCGTGCTGCTTTCCGAGCTGGAGAAGGTGCGCGAATCCGGCTACGCCGTAGACGATGAAGAATGTGAGACCGGCCACCGCTGCACCTCCGTTCCGATTTTTGACTATACGGGAAATGTTGCCGCGGCGATCTCCGTTTCGGACATTCTGGAAAATATGAGTTTTGAACGGATTAAAGCCGAACTTGTTCCGGCCTTAAAGAAGGTTTCCGAAAAAATTTCCTACCGTCTGGGATATTCGGAAAAAGCATAAAAGCCGTTTTATTTCAAAAAATGAAACACGCCGGCAGATTCCGGCGTGTTTTTTGTGTTTCCGAAAATACTTCATCCGTTTTAGATTATGAAATATTCGCTGCGGGGGGATTTTTGTGTTGACAAGCCCCCGGAGGACGATTAACATAGAAACATCATTACAAATATTAAAATCGTGTTTTAATATTTGAAACAGTAAAAGGAGGCCTGAACATGGCTGAAGTAAAGAAGATGCAGTATTGTGTAGGCGGTGAATGGAAGGATTCCAAGACCCAGAAATGGATGGACGTGACGGATTCCTCCACCGGCGAAGTTATCGCGCAGGTTCCCAGCTGTACCCAGGACGAGGTGCTGGAAGCGATCGACGCTGCCGCCAAGGCATTTCCGGAATGGTCCGCCACCTCGATCAGCAAGCGCACGCAGATGATGTTCAAGTGGAGAAATATCCTGGTCGAGCATCAGGAAGAGCTGGCTGTTCTGTGCGCCAAGGAATTAGGCAAGAATCTGAACGAAGCCCGCGGCGACGTTCTGAAAGCCATCGAGCCGACCGAACTGGCCTGCTCGGTCCCCTTCTCCTCTCAGGGCTCCTGCGCTCTGCAGGTTACGAGCGGCTTCGATACCGCGACCTACCGTGCTCCGCTCGGCGTCATCGCCGGCATCGTTCCCTTCAACTTCCCGGCCATGATCCCGTGGGGCTGGATGGTCCCGCTGGCTATCGCTACCGGCAATACGGTCGTTCTGAAGGCTGCTTCCTTTACCCCTCTGACCTCTATGCGCATCATGGAACTCTTCTATACCGAAGGCGGCTTCCCGAAGGGCATCGTCAACCTGGTCACCTGCAGCCGCAATGAGTCCGAAGTTCTTCTGACCGATCCCCGCATCAAGGCGGTTACCTTCGTCGGCACCACGACCGTCGGCAAGCACATCTATTCCATCGCCGCCGCACACGGCAAGCGCGTACAGGCTCAGTGCGAAGCCAAGAACCATGCTCTGGTACTGGAAGACTGCGATCTGGAATCCACCGTCAGCGCCGTTGTCAATTCCACTTACGGCTGCGCGGGCATGCGCTGCATGGCTCTGCCGGTCATCTGCGTACAGGAATCCATTGCCGACAAATTTGTTGCTCTGCTGAAGGAAAAGGCTCAGGCCCTCAGGATCGGCTGTGCTTATAAGGAAGAGACCCAGCTTGGTCCGGTCGTGAATGCCGCCCACAAGCAGTCCATCCTGAACTGGATCCAGAAGGGTATCGACGAAGGTGCCGAGCTGGTGCTCGACGGCCGCGATGTTGTGGTGCCCGGCTATGAAAACGGCTTCTTTGTAGGCCCTACCATTCTGGATAAGGTGACGCCGGAAATGACCGTCGGCCAGCGCGAGATCTTCGGACCGGTCACGCTCATCAAGCGTGTCAAGGATTTCGAGGACGGTCTGGCTCAGATGAACGCCAATCCTTTCGCCAACGGCTCCTGCATCTTCACGCAGAACGGCTATTATGCCCGTCAGTTTGAGATGCGCACGGACGGCGGCATGGTCGGCATCAACGTCGGTATCCCTGTTCCTTCGGCATACTTCCCGTTCTCCGGCAACAAGGATTCCTTCTTCGGCGACCAGCACGTACTGGGCCTGGACGGCATCCGCTTCTACACCCGCGCCAAGACCGTTACCAAGCATTGGTACGATGAGACTTCCCGCAAGAAGACCCTGGACACCTGGGAAGGCACGGTTGAGCGCATCTGACAGACAGTATCATCCGGGAGGACAAGCAAATGGTGACTAATTCTTACTTAAAAGCTATCAGTGAATCCAAAAGCTTCTGGTGGAATGATTCTGCCGATTATGCCAAAATGGACGAAGCCATCGAAAACGGTGCGACCGGTGTGACCACCAACCCGCTGCTGGTAAAGCGTTCTCTGTATGCGTATCCCGATTTCTGGAAGCCTTTCATTCAGGACGCCCTTTCTCTGGAGGGCGACGCGAAGGCGGAAGCGATCATCAAGGGCATTACGATAGAGATTGCCAAAAAATTCCAGCCGATATATGAAAAGACCGGCGGCGTGCAGGGCTATGTGTGCGCACAGGTAAACCCGAAAAAGCAGGGTGATACCGAAGCCATGATCGCGAACGGCAAGCGCCTGGCTGCCTGGGCCCCCAATATCGCCGTCAAGGTTCCCGCGACCTCTGCCGGTATCCGCGCCATCGAGGAGCTGCAGGCAGCCGGTGTGACCACCGTCGGTACCGTCAGCTTTACCGTTGCGCAGGCAGTCGCCATTGCTGCGGCTCAGCAGCGCGGCCTCGAACGCTGCCGCAAGGCAGGCATTCCCGAAGGCAAATGCTTCTCCGTGATCATGGTCGGACGTCTGGATGACTATCTGCGTGATGTTATCTGCGATCAGCAGCTTCCCGTTTCCGAAGAAGCGGTCATCCATGCCGGTACCGCCTGCATCAAGAAAGCCTACGCGATCTGCAGAAAGCTCGGCTACGAATCCAAGCTGATGCCTGCCGGTATGCGCGGCGGCTACCATGCGGTAGACCTTGCCGATGCCGATATGAGCATGTCCCTTTCCGAAGGCATCCATGCAAAGCTTGCGAAGGAAACGGCCTTTGTTCCCCACATCGACGAACCGGTGGATGAGAAATATCTGGAAGAGCTGCAAGCCTGCCCTGAATTCCTGAAGGCATATTATCCGGCCCTGCTGCCGGAAAAGGAATTCGTCGCTTACGGCGCTTCCCAGCGTACGCTTTCGCAATTTGTCGATGCCGGCTGGGGCCCCATTGCGGAATTCACCTTCTGATACAAAATCACAAAAAGCAAGCGCTGCGGTCACTCTCCCCGCAGCGCTTTTTTTATTGCTGTTCCAATCAAAACGGCCGCAAACAGCCGACTTCTCTCTTATTCCTCGGCAGCCGCTTTGCGGATGCACGCAGCCACCTGCTGCGCCATCTTCATGCAACCCTCAGCCGTGAAATGGACTTTTCCGTCCGCGTACGCATCCGCCCCGGAGCCCTTCATCAGCGAATACAGGTCGTTGAACTGCACGCCCAGCGGTGAAAGCACCTCGATGGCAGCCCGATTGTATTCTTCGATCAGCGCGTTGGTCCGCTTCAAACTCACTGCCTTCCGGTAGCCTTCCTCGCAGACAGGCGTTGTCAGGGCGAAGATGATCTTGGCCTGCGGGCAGAAGTAACGGATGCGCCGGAAAATGCGAGGCAGCGTCTGCTTATAAAACTCGATCGGTACCAGCGGCTCAAAATCCGGCCCGGTCAGCGCCATATCCCACAATCCGTTGTTCCAATGGACGATATCGATATTGCCTCTCATCGCCGGCTTCAGCCAATCCGGCAGATGCCGAAACGTATAGGTGCAGAAACGGCAGTTTTCCTCGGGCTGATATACGACAAAATCATCCGCCAGAAGGCCTGCCGCCAATTTTCCGTAGCCCATGCTGGGCGATGCATCACCCGCTCCGTAGCGGATCGAGTCCCCGATCAGATACACATTTTTCATACTGTCACTCCTCATACATCATCGGGTCCTGCGGCCCGAGCTTATCCGCTTCCGCTCTGTCTTCACCGACCCGCAGCCCCGCATTTCCGCCTGCCGCGGACCGCAGCGGCCGAAGCATCACAGCGAAGCTTCGATCAATTCCTTCGTGTAGGGATGCTTCGGGTGTTCAAACAGCTCGTCGATGGTATTTTCTTCCACGATCTGCCCGGCCTTCATGACCATCACACGGTCACAAAGCTGGTAAACCACATTCAGGTCATGAGAAATGAACAGATAGCTGAGCCCGTACTTGCGGCGCATATCCGCCATCAGCTGCAGGATCTGTGCCTGAATGGTCACATCCAGCGCGGATACCGGCTCATCCGCGATCACCAGACGCGGCCGCACGATCAGGGCCAGCGCGATCAGCACACGCTGCCGCTGCCCGCCGGAAAGCTCACCGGGATAACGTTCCAGATAATCCCGCCCCAGTCCGACCTGCTCCAGCATCGCCAAAATGCGCCTTTTCCGTTCGGGCGCATCGTATTTCCCGAAAATCAGCAGCGGTTCCTCCAGCAGCCAGCCGATGGTCCGCGCCGGGTTCAGGGAAGAATACGGATCCTGAAATATCACCTGCGGGCGCTTCGTATAATGCGTGATGGTCCCTTCATATTTCGGCAGCAGTCCCAGAATGGCCTTTGCCAGGGTGGATTTGCCCGAACCGCTCTCGCCTACCAGGCCCAGACATTCGCCGGCATACATATCAAAAGACACGTCCTTCAGGACCTGCTGCTCTGACGGCTTTTTGAACAGGCCGCCGCTCTGCATATAAGAGGCGCAGACATGCCGGACCTCTAAGATTTTATTCTCCTGTTCCAAAGCTCGCCCCGCCTCAATTTCTTCGTTCTGTCTTCTGCAGGCCCTCGCCCAATAAACTGAAGCCGAGAATCAGCAGTACGATCGTCATTCCCACAAACAGGGCGTACCACGGCGCCCCTCTTAAAATGTAATTCTGTGCGTCATACAGCATCCGCCCCAGGCTGATATCGCTCACGCTCACACCCACGCCCAGAAAGCTCATACTGGCTTCCGCAAGCACCGCGTTGTTAAAGCCGATGGAAACCGCCGGCAGCAGCACGGGGTAAGCATTCGGCAGGATCTGTCTGACGATAATGCGGACGGAACCGGCACCCTGCAGCTTGGCCATCGCCACATAGTTCTGGCTCTTGCAGCGGGCAAATTCCGTTCGGACGATGCGCGCAAAGCTGGGGATGAACAGGATCGCCAAGACCCAGATGACGTTCCACCGTCCGGGTCCCAGCACTGCCAGAATGATGAGCGCCAGCAGCACACTGGGGAAAGCCGTAATGGAATCGCATAGACGCATCAATATCTCATCCAGCACGCCGCCGTAATATCCCGTCAGGCTTCCGATCAGGATACCGCCGGCCGCACCGATCAGTACCACGAAAAATGCAATGAAAAGCGTTGTGCCCGCGCCGGCCATCACCCGGGAAAAAATATCCCGCCCGAAGGCATCCGTCCCCATCAGATGACGGAAGGAAGGACCCATGCTCTTCGCCGCGGCATCCATTGCCGTCGGATCGCAGGGAGTCCAAAACTGCCCGGCGATGGTAAGCAGCACCATCACGGCGGTAATGATCGCCCCCGCCGTCAGGAACCAGTTGCCGCGGAAGGGACTGAGCTTTTTTCCTTTTTTTTGATTCTCAGCCATCGCAGCCTCCTACAAACGGACCCGCGGGTCCAACAGCTGGCTCAGGATATCGCTGACAAAATGCACCAGCATGACCCATACGGCCAAAATCAGTACAATCGCCTCCACGACCGGGATATCCCGGTTGGCAATGGACACCATCAGCAGACGTCCGATGCCCGGCACGGAAAAAATCTGCTCGATCACGATGCAGCCGGCCAGCATTTCCGCTGTGTTGGAAGCGATAAAAGTCACTACGGGAAGCAGCGCGTTCTTGCGCGCATGCATTTCCAACGCGCTCCTGCGGCGATGCCCGCGGCTGTAAGCCGTACGGATATAATCCTCGTTCATTTCCTCCAAGATGGAGGTGCGGAGCATTTTCACCGTCATGGCAATGCGCGGCAGGGCAATGGAGACCGCCGGAAAGATCATATAATACAGAAAGCCGGGAACAGAATCCTTATAAGAGACAAACGCCCCGGGCGTGAACAGCCGCAGCAGCAGCCCGCAGACGATGGAAAGCAACACCGCCACAAAAAAGGGAGGCACCGCCATCAGAAGCTGACTGAGCACCGTCAGGAAACGGTCTATCTTTTTGCCCTCCTTCCGGGCGCTGTACGTGCCGAGCGGAATGGATACAGCCACCGTAAGGATCAGGCCGAATATGGTCAGAAGAAGCGTGATCACCAGTTTTTCCCCGATGATATCGTTCACCGGCAGCCTGTAGCTGTAAGACGTTCCCAGGTCGCCCCGGAAACAGTTCAGCAGCCACATCCCGTAGCGCACCGGCAGAGACCGGTCCAGCCCCAGCTCCGCACGCAGCGCCTCCGCTGCCTCTTCGGAGGCATTGGTGCCCAAAAGCGAGGCCACCGGGTCCCCGATCATTTCAAATGCGGCATAGGAAAGAAAGGACACCGCCAGCAGTGTCACCAGACAGGTTCCCAGCTTTTTCAGGATATACCGCATATCAGCCTCCCCGGATACAGCTTTCTCCGGCAGGCACCAAAGCCGCCGGAGACGCAGATCCGCGCATCAGACAGTTATTTTACGTAGGCGACCGTACTCAGATCCATCACGAACTGCGGATAGAAGCGGTAGCCGGACAGATTCACGGACACAGCCACGAAATCGGCCATATCCTGCAGGAATACGCTTGCCGCCTGCTCGGTCAATACGGCCTCCGCCCGGCGGAACAGCTCGGTACGCTTCGCCTCATCGGTCGTTTCGGCAGCCTGAGCGATCAGCTGATCGTACTCCGCGCTGCTAAAGTTGCACAGATTCTTCCCGGAGGAAGACACATAGCGGTTCAGCATGGCCCCGGCTGTCAGCGTGGATGCATCGAAGCCTACGACCGTCGCCTGGAAATTGCGTCCCTGGTAAACATCCGTCAGCCAGTTGTTCCATTCGATCTGCTGCACGGTCGCACGGATCCCTACCGCCTTCAGCTGCTCTGCCAGCACCTCTGCCGTATCGATGTGGTTGGTATAGTTCGAAGGGGCCATGATCGTAAGGTCAAAACCGTCCGCATAGCCGGCCTCGGCCAGGAGAGCCTTTGCCTTTTCGATATCGTGCGGATAATAATCCGTCAATGCCTCGTCAAAATATTTTCCGAAGGCCGGGAACATGGCAGAACCGACACGGGTACCGTGCCCGTCCGCGGTCAGGTCGAGCATTCCCTGCACATCCACGGCATAGCAGAGCGCCTGACGCACCTTCAGCTGGTCCAGCGGCGCCGCGGCATTGTTCAGGTACAGAGCCTGCACCAAATTCATAGTGCCTTCCAGCACCTGATAGTTCTTGTTCAGATTGGTCAGCTGGGCACTGGTCAGATGAGGAACAAAATCCACCTGCCCGGCATCCATGGCCGTTACCAGCGCCGTGCCGGTCTCATATACGCGGAAGGTCACCTTGCTGAGCTTTGCCTTCTCGCCCCAATAGTCCTCAAAACGTTCAAAAACGATATTTTCCTGCACTTTGCGGGATACGAAGCGGAATGGACCGCTGCCGACAGGCGCCGTCTCCTGTTCGCTGTAATCCTTCGGAACGATATACACGGAAACCACAAAAGCCATAAAATCGCTGTTGGCCTCCTGCAGAGTGACCGTGACGGTCTTCCCGTCCTCCGTTACCGACGCCACATTTTTCAGGGCCGCGGAAAGGTTGGCGTCTACGGTCTCGGCGGCGCAGCGCTCAAACGAAGCGGTCACATCCGCTGCCGTCATGACAGCACCGTTATGGAATTTCACGCCGTCACGCAGCGTAAAGACATAACGGAGGCCGTCTTCACTGATATCGACCTTCTCTGCGAGCGCGGGCACATAGTTGCCGCTGCTGTCGGTCTTGTACAGACCCTCGAAGATATTGAACAGGATCTCCCGTGCACCGGCTGTAGACAGCTTGTAGGGAGAAAGACTGCTGCCGAGATCCTGCGCAATCCCCACTGCGATTTCATTGCTGCTCTGCCGGCTGTTCTTTTTCCCGCAGCCGGCCGCGGAAAACATCAAAACGGCTGCCAACAGTACAAGGCATATTTTTTTCATGATCGTCCCTCACATTTCAAAGATTTTTCTGTCGATCTCCCGCGGGAGCGCGGCACAGAATGCCTCCGCGTCCGCTCTGCTGCCGACGATATCGCCCCAATGCGTGGGGACCGCCAGCTTCGGTGCCAGCCTGCCTGCAAAAGCCGCTGCCTCCGGCCCGTTCATGGTATATTTTCCGCCCACCGGGAGCAGGGCCGCGTCGCAGCGGACCTTCCGGTTATCGGGGTTTTCATCGGTATCGCCCGCCACATAATACCGCAGGCCGTCCAGCGTCACCACATAGCCGACCCAACCCTTATCCTGCGTGTGGAAGGCTTTTCCCACATTGTAAGCGGGCACGGCTTCAAAGGGGATGCCGCAGACCGTTCCGCTCTCACCGGGCACGGCAATCACGATATCCGTGAAGCCTGCTTCCTTCGCCAGAACGGCGGTGGACGCCGGCAGCACCAGCTTTGCGCCGGGCTTCATCACACGGCGGATGTCCTCCGGGGAAAAATGGTCGTGGTGGTCATGCGTCACGAAAATCACATCGCCGTCCTGCGGCATATCTTCCACATGAAAGGGGTCAAAATAGACCCTGCCTGCACCGTCCGCAGCGATCAGGCGGATGCAGCTGTGCTTGATGACGAAGATATCTGCCATGGTTCCCTCCTTACCGCAGATGCTTCTCCCTGGTGGGGATCGAATCGATCAGCGTTTTTGTATAGGCTTCCTTCGGATGCCGGAATATTTCCTCCGCCGTCCCTTCCTCCACGATGCGGCCGCGGTTCATGACGATGACTCTGTGGCAAAGCTTGCGGACGATCTGCAGATTGTGGGAAATAAAGAGGATCGATGTGCCCTTGGTTTTATTGATCTTTTTCAAAAGGTCCAGGATCTGCCCTTGGATCGTCACATCCAGCGCCGTCGTAGGTTCATCAGCGATCAGAAGGCGCGGGGAGTTGATCACCGCTGCGGCGATCATGGCCCGCTGCAGCATCCCGCCGGACAGCTCGTGGGGATATTTCCCGTACACGGTCTCCGGTTCCTGCAGCTCCGCCTCTTCCATGGCTTTCAGAGCGCGTGTCCGGCGCTCCTCGGGAGACATTTCCGGGCAATGCACCAGCAGGCTTTCCTCGACCTGCGGGCCGATCTTCATCACCGGGTCGAAGGCGCTCATGGGCTGCTGAAAGATCACCGACATGTCCGTTCCCTGCAGCTGGCGCAGTTCATTGCGGCTGCAATGGTAAATATCCTTCCCGTTCAGGAGGATCTCCCCCGTATATACACATTTCCGGCGGGGAAGCAGACCGGTCACGGCCATGGCCGTAACAGTCTTGCCCGAGCCGCTTTCGCCGACCAGCCCCAGGATCTCCCCGTCATCCACGCGAAAAGACACCCCGTTCACTGCATAGCGATCCGGGGCCGCGTCCAGGAAATGTACCTTCAGGTCTGTTACATCCAGCATCTCGGCACCTCTGTTCCGGTGATTATCCGTGTGATTATAACATTTTTCGTTTTTCTTTGCAATCTGCCGAACCTGCGCAAAGCCTACCTGCCGCGCGTTTCCCGGTTCAGGCTCCTGCGGCGCCTTTCCCGCTCCCTCCGGCGCCGGAGCACCAGGCGGATCAGCAGCAGGGCTGCCAGCAGCAGAAGTCCGCAGGCTGCCGCGCCGATCAGGATCACGATCCAATAGATCAGCGGAACGCCCAGGACCTTGGCCCGCAGCCTGTCACGGCTGCTGAGCGGCCTGCTCTCCGTGCCCTCCGGGTCCACCAGAGGTTCCCTGCCCGTGATACTGAGCGGCACCTCTGCCACAAGATTGCCCCGGTAGTAGAAATACCGGGTCGCGAGCACACCGTCCTTCAGATCCTGACTGTACCGCAGTTCGGATTCCAGCTGGGTCGGGCTCACGGAATCCGGCAGCGTCACGTATCCGTTTTTCAGACATTCCAGCCCGAGCAGGTCGCTGCTCAGGGGGTTATCGTCCTTCGATCCGTCCATCGCGGCGTCGGAGAGCTGATATCGGGTGAAATTATCAAAGCCATAATTGAACAGTGCCACGGAATCTTCGCCGCACTCCTCGCGGCTGTCCGCCTTCATGACGACACAGACCAGCTCCATATCGTCCTTGACCGCATAGCTCACCAGGGTATAAAGCGCACTCTCCGTGTAGCCGGTCTTGCCGGCCACGGCGCTGGAATAACGCAGTCCGTATTCATCCGTCAGCAGCGGATGGTACATCCGGACGTAGGTGTTTTCCTTATGCTTGTTGGTGGGGCCGATGGTATATCTTTCGGTACCCATCACCTCGGTCAGCGTCTGGTGCTCCATGGCTTCGGTCATGAAAAGCGCCATATCGTAGCAGCAGGTATAGTGTTCCGGCGCATGCAGGCCGTGCGGATTCACGAAATGCGTATTCACCGCGCCGAGCTGTCTTGCCCGCTGGTTCATCAGCGCGGCAAAGGTCGTCAGATTGCCGCTGATATGTTCGCCGAGTCCCTGCGCGACCTCATTGGCGGAGGCAAGCAGCATGCCGTACAGGCAGTCCAGCACGCTCATCTGCTCGCCCTCGGTCCGGGCGATGGAGCTGCTCCCCGGCTCGATACTGTGCGTCGCGTTGTAGGAAAAGGTCACGGTTTCCGCCATATCGCACTTTTCGGCCGTCAGCAAAGCCGTCATGACCTTGGTGATGCTGGCCGGTTCCGCCTTTGCGTAGGCAAATTTGGAATACAGCACGGTTTTGGATTTACATTCATACAGCACCGCATATTCCGAATGCAGCTGCGGCGCCGGAGGCATATCCATAAAATCCTGCAGCTGGCAGACGCCCGCCGGTGCCTCTGCGGCCGCGGCGGAAGCTCTCTCTCCCAACGGGAAAAAGGCCCCGACGCTTACCAGAAGCGCACAGAGCCAAACCGAGAGCTTATGCAGGCTGCATTTTGCTTTTTTCAACGTCTCTTCCAGATTTTCTGCTTCTCCGCTGCCTGGATCAGTTCCTCACGGAAGTCCGGATGTGCCACGGAAATAAGTGCCTCGGCGCGTTCCCAGGTATTTAAGCCCTTCAGGTTGACCATACCGTATTCCGTCACCACATACATGGTATTGCAGCGGGTATCGGTGCAGATAGAGCCCTCGGCCAGGGTCGGGCGGATGCGGGAATGCATCTGGCCGCTGCGGTCCGTAAAGGTGGAGGACAGGCAGATGAAGCTCTTGCCGCCCTTGGACAGGTAAGCGCCCAGCACGAAATCGAGCTGTCCGCCGGCTCCGGAGATCGGACGGGTCCCGGCGCTTTCCGCATTTACCTGACCGTACAGGTCGATGTCTACCGCGTTGTTGATGGAAATAAAGTTATCCAGGCTGCTGATGACGCGCACATCGTTCGTATAATCGACGGGCGCGGACATAAGAGCCGGGTTGTCGTTCATATAATCGTACATCTTCTGGGTGCCGCCGCCGAAAGCAAAGGTCTGACGGCCGCGGTCGATGTTCTTCTTCGCGCAGGAAAGCTTGCCCTTCATGGCCATATCCACGAACGCATCCACATACATCTCCGTATGTACGCCCAGATCCTTCAGGTCGGAATCCACGATCATGCTGCCGACCATGTTCGGCATACCGCCGATACCCAGCTGCAGGCAGGCACCGTTCGGGATCTGTTCCACGATCTTGGCGGCGACGGTCTTATCTACCTCGGTCGGCACAGCGGAAGGGATCTGGCCCATCGCAGGGTTCCAGCCCTCTACGATCATATCCACCTGACTGATGTGGATACCGTTCTCAAAGCCGCCCAGGCAGCGGGGCATATTCCGGTTCACTTCGACGATGACCACCTTCGCGGTCTCGCAGACGGCTGCAAGATGGGAGGCGTTGGGGCCGAAATTGAAATAGCCGCCCGCGTCCATGGGGGCCACCTGGATCATCACCACATCATCGGGAATGATATGGTCCCGGTAGTAGCGGGGCAGTTCGGAGTAGCGGATCGGAGAATAAAATACGATACCCTTATCCACCGCCTTGCGCTCAATACCGCTCATGTGCCAGGAGTTCCAGCAGAAATGGGCCGGTGCGTCCGGAATTTTGAAGATTTCCGGTTCCCAGCAGCAGATACCGCCGCGGATCTTGATATCCTGCAGCCCGCTCATGCGCTCTGCCAGTGCTTTATCCAAAGCCACGGGGTGGCCTGTCGTCCAGCCGTAATCTACCCAGTCGCCGGACTTGATGACCTTCACGGCTTCCTCTGGGGCAGTCAGCTTCTGTGCGTATAATTCTGCATAATTCATGGCAATCATCCTTATCTTTCCCCGGAAACGCAGACAGCCTGCGGCTCCGCATAATCTTTGGTATTATACAACGTTTTTCCGCCTGATTGCAATCGTTTTTCCCCCCGGGGATAACAGCCGTCTTCACCCCGGGAGGATAACAGCCGTCCTATACCGGTTAACCGAGGCGCTTCTGACTGTCGCTCTTTTGCCGGACGGAATTGCTCCTTTTTCTTCCGGCGGCCGCCGCTTCCTCCCCGGAAAGTTCCGGCAGCTGATCCCGCCGCGAAACTTCTTCCCCGCGAATCTTCTCGTTTTTCAGTTCGTTCCCGGCCTTAACCAGTCCATCGTTCAGAAGGATGATCGACTTGCCGAATGAAGTCGCGGCAGCCATTTTTTCGCGAAGCTGTTCCGGGTTTTCACACATTTTTTCAACGATGGGATCCTTCGCTATCTTCTCCCGTTCATTCCGGAGCGCGGTAATATCCAGGGACTCATCTATGTCCATCTTTTTCTTCATTACCATTTTTTCTACAATCAGGCTGTCCAGCGCCGCTTCCCGGATCTCCTCCGCCTTCGCGTTCGGATTTTTCCAGATGCCCAGAGCACGGTCCCTCAGTTCGCTCAGGGTAAACGTGCTTTTCTGCACGTCCGGCTTCACCTGGGTTTCATCCTTAGAGGAAGCCGCCTGCACGGGCTGAGCCCCCGCGGCCGGCTGCTGCACCTGGGGTTCGCCCTTGGAGGAAGCCGCCTGCACGGGCTGAGCCTCCGCCGCCGGCTGCTCGGGTTCCATAAGATTTTCGCGGATCGCTTCGGCGCTCATGTTCCAGTTTCTACGGTACTCTTCCAAAGTGAGCGGGCGGGTTTTCGGAAAGAATTTGTCTCCGATTTCTTTTTCGAGTTTTTCGAATTCGCCTATGTCCACCCGCAAAAGGTTGATTTCTTTTTCCGTTTTCAGCTGAAGGAGCTTGCTGAGCATCATTTTTCGGCCGATCTTCCGGAAATTCTCATCATTGCCCGGCTTTTTCAGAAGCTCCGCAAAACGCTCCGGAGTTTTGGCGTTTTTCCCGTTGATATCCTCTTCGAATTTTGAAAAGCGCTCTGCATATACATCCGTCAGGTCCTGTACTTTATCTGCCACCGGTGAATACAGCTTCACCATTTCATCGATACCGGCTTCCAGCTGCTCCAGACTTCTTCGGCCGTTTGGCCGGCTCTCTCCGAACAGCTTGCGCCAGGGTTCAGTATCGGCATTTGCGAAACGCTTGCGCAGATTATTGATATAGGCCTCACGGATCTCATGGCGGTCCTCCGGAGCCGCTTTGGATATCATATCCTCTTTTCTGTAGGCGAACTGCGCCGCAAGCGCCCGGAAAAGAGCGTCCCTGTCCTCGCCGCCTTTTAAAAGCAAAAGCCGTTCGATATCTCTCGGATCCGGTTTGGCAGGCTTCATGCCGGACTGGCTGAAAAGCGGCTCCAGGTCCTTCTTGCTCGCCATGAGCTTCGGAACCAGCTCAGTCACTTCCTCTGCAATAGCCAAACGATCCTTTCCGTTCTGTGAATACGGATTCTTTAACCGAATATACCATGAGGCCGCATCGTAAAGTTCCTGGAGGTCGCCTCCTTTTGCCGCTCTCTCCAAAGCCTCCCGGAATTTTGTAAACTCCTCGGTATCGCCCCACCGCTTTTTTCGTCCGGCAAGCTCCTTCGATAAGGTCATCAATCTGGCAAGGCGGATATCTTCGGCGCCCTCACGCCGTTTTTCCAGCCACTGCTCCTTCGAAGCGGCTTCCAGATTGGAACCATAGTCAATTGACTCGCCCGCGTTCGTTGCTGCCGTTGAATATACCGCTGCCGCTCCGTCGTGGTACTGCTGGCTGAGAGTGAGATAATCCGCAACCCGCTGCAGACTTTTATATTGCGGATGCGCGGAATGCATTCCGCGCATTCTGGTACTGATCTGATCCAGGACCTCCGTAATTGCCATGACGCTGCTATTCCGAATGAGCTGACCTTCCTCGAAATCCACCGCCTTCCCCGTCTCATTTTCGTCCGCGGCGTAATGATGAAGTATGTCCTTCATGGCTTCGTGATAGTTTTGGATCCGTTTCAGTCCTTCGGCAATTTCCGCCATCGGGGCGTTTTCGCCATCTGCCCTGGAGTAATCTTCAATAAAAGCTTCCAGTCCTGCCGCCTTCTTCAGTTCTTTTTCGCGGCTGAAAAAATGCTGATAGACCCGAATAGAAAGACTGCGCGCCGAATCGGCTAATTTTTCCTGAATCTCACCAGAGCCAGGAAGGCTGTCTGAGACAGGATTCCTGGGCATGCTCTGCTCGGAATATTGCTTTATCTGGTCCTTTGCGGTATTCAGGGAATAATTCTCCTGATAATTTTTACGTTCCTTGTCCAGACTCTGTATTTTTTCCCGGACCCGGTCCATATACGCTTCCTCGGAAGGCTCTTGTTCGTGGTCCAGGTCTCCCCAATATATCGCATTTTCATTGTGCCGGATGAAGTACATTTTGATGATCTCGGCCGCATCAGGCATAGAATTTACCGTCGGTCCGAGCAGACTTTCGTTTTCGCCCATTTCCGAAACATTGAGCTTCAGGAAGGCAGGGTGACTGCACAGTCTTCCTGCCAGATAATACTTTTTCGCCCAGGCCCCCACACTGGCATCATCTTCCGCCTTGGGGCCGCCAAAAAAGCCATCCAACTGCCCGGCCAGTTCTTCGCCGTATACGGCATAGATCTTTTTGGCATAATACTCCTTTAAATCGACATCATCACACTCATCGAGCTTCCGAAGCAGGTCATCCAGATACGCATACCTCACGGAAAGCTCTTCAATTTCATCACGATATTTGGGATCCGGCATTTTTTACTCTCCTAAAATCTTTTATATACAGCGCGGCTGCTCCGATGAGACGGATTGTCAAAAAAGCCCCGCTAATAAGCCTGTTTTGTCTGATGTATTTCGGGATTTTAATAAGGCAGGCTGCCGCACATCCATGCGGCAGCCTCCGACTCATAAAGGGCCGGAAAAATGATTATATTTCTTTCATTTCGGCCTTTACGCTGAAAGAATACTGGCCCCAGGCATTCTTGGCCACGCTGCGCAGCTTGTATGCGCCGGCGCTCAGGCCCTCTACCTTCACCAGACCGCTCTTCTTCTGTTCTTCCGTCAGCAGAATGATCCTTTCCACCTTTCCGTTTGCGTCACGCACTTCCAGGTCGACCTTCTCCTGGCCTTCGCCGGCATCCAGCTTCACCGTCAGGATATCGCCTTCCTGCTCCGGAATGATATCGTACGCAGCCACATAGAAATGCAGCGCGCGGCTCTTCTTGTTGCCCTTCTTGCAGTAAGCGGTATAGTATCCTCTTTCGCCCGCACGGAAGGTGTAGACCTGCGGTCCGAATATGGTCTGACGGTAAACCTCTTTGCCCTCACCGTTCACGATGACCAGGCTGTCCCAGCCGGCTTCCATCACATTCAGTTCCACATTGTCGCCGCGCTTGTAGTTGGCTTCATCGCCGTAATCCAGCAGCACGGTAGGATTCGGGACATACGGTGCGACCTTCGGGTCGCCGCTCACATGCACGAAGCGGGACGGGGTATAGGTCACTTCCTCAAAATTCTTACGGCGGTAGATATTGTACCCCTGCGGGATCCAGGTCTTTTCAAAAGCCTTCGCGGGGAATTCCGTCACGGCTACCAGGGGCAGGATGCTTTCGGATACGGTCACGGCCACGACCTTGCCGGTCTCGTCACGCTTGATGGCAGTGATCATCACCACATGCGCCGCCTTATGGGAACACATGGAATCGCCCAGCTGCACATCCTGTGCGGAGGTCAGTGGGATATATTCCATATCGGGGTAGGCATCCCACAGGGCCGTAGGACGGCGCTGCGGCAGCTGCAGGCAGTAGCTGGCATAGCCGGAGCAGACGATACCGAACCAGGAGCTCATACGGGGGCCCTTACCGGTCAGGTCACGGGTGTACAGCACGCTCTTCGGATTGGCAAGCGCCGAGAAAAAGGTAGGCAGGAACAGATCGGTACCGATATATTTTTCTTCAAAACGGGCGGAGGAATAAGGCAGACCCTTTTCCGGACGCCAGGCAGGGAAATGCCCCGGAACGATCTTTTCGGGGATATTGCATACATCGCAGGAAACCGTCTTGGGCATGGCCTTAATCGGCATCCACTCTACATTGGCATACTCTTCCGCACGCTTCAGGACATTCGCAACGCCCTGGCTCTTCGGCTGATCATACGTATATTTCATATTCATCGACCTCCCCGCGGCAGGCCTGCTTTTCCGGCAGCCGCTGAGCCTACTATAACAGAGAACGCCCGGAAATACAATCCGCATTGACAAAGTAATCCGCAGGGGTTTTAATAGCTTCAGCCCGAATGCGGGCACTTCAGCAAACGGAGGTCTCCGGCATGCCCAACAATCAAAAGGATCCTGTCCGGGATCGGCTGCGGAACGAGCGGATGCTCATGGACTACACCTGGCTGTGGTCTCTGGCGCTGCTTGCCGCCGTGATCCCGGCCTGTCTGTATTCCGGCGAAGGCACGGATATATTCTCGAATTTCAGATATTTGCTGTTTTCTCCCGCACAGCTGACCCCGGACTATTTTGATGTCGGCAGTCTGGGAGCGTCGCTGCTCAATGCCGGGCTGTGCGGCCTTTCGGTCGATCTGGTGCTGCTCCTTTCCCGGGTCCGCTTCAGCTCCACCCTGCTGGCAGGATATTATCTGATCATCGCGCATTGCTTTTACGGGCTGAATATCCTCAACATGTGGCTTCCCCTGCTGGCGGTGCTGCTTTATACCAAGCTGCGGAAGGTCTCCCTGCAGGACACCCTGCATATCGCACTGTTTTCCACCTCATTAGGCCCGTTTATCACCTTTTTTCTGTTCTACTACGGCAGAGATGTCTCCGCCGGGCCGCAGTTCACCCCCGGCGGGCTCCTGCTGGCCATTCTTTTCAGTCTGACTGCCGCCTTCCTGATCCCCGCGCTGCTGCCGGGCACCACACGCATGCACCGCGGCTTCAATCTGTATAAAGCGGGGCTGGCCATCGGTCTGTTCGGGATATTTGCCTACGCGTTTTTCTATAAAATGCTCGGGGTGGCTGCCGCGCCGGGTCAGCGGCGCAGCAATCCGCTCTACGCGTCGGCCGGCTGTTCCTACGGGCTGTTCATGAACGTCTTTTTCCTGTGCGTGTTTCTGCTCACGATCCTGCTCGGCTGGCTGAAAAACGGAAAAAGCTTCCGCGGCTACCGAAAGCTCTGGCGCTGCGACAGCTGGCAGGACGATTTCCCCGCAAAATTCGGCACGCCGCTCACCTGGATCAATATCGGCCTGTACGGGCTCTGCGTGCTTCTGTACCTGGATCTGACACTGCTTCTGACAGAGGGCGTCGGCTTTACCGGCCCGGTCAGCGGAGCCGTCATTGCCGCCATCACCTTTTCCGCTGCCGGGCAGACCGTGCGCAACGTATGGCCCGTGACGCTCGGCTACATACTGCTCTACGGTGTGGTTCGGCTCATCTGTCTCTGCACGGGGCTGCCCGTCAGCTGGAGCCTGTCCCTCCAGCCCTACATCAACGGTATCGCCTTTGCCACGGGGCTCTGTCCCTTTACCGGACGCTACGGCATGAAGTACGGCATCATTGCCGGTGTTCTGGATGCGATCCTCTGTACCTCCACCGCCGCCATGCACGGCGGATTCATGCTGTATAACGGCGGCCTGACGGCCGGTCTCACCGCGCTCCTCCTGCTGCCGGTGCTGGATTTCTATAAGGTCCCCGAGCGGGAATATGTCGAAGGAGAATGACTGTCATGACAGGATACGAAGCCCGGGAGCTGGTAAAAAAGCGCATTCTGGAGCGGGTAAAGATCGCTCCGGAAACATTTCGCTTCGATATGTCCCTGCAGAACGACCTCGCGCTGGAATCCTTCCTGCTGGTAGATCTGGTCTGCCGGCTGGAGGAAGATTTCGGCACGGATATCTCCCCGGAAGTCATTCCGTACCTTTTCACGCCCGAGGATCTGGCGGACCTTGCCGCAGCGAAATGACCGAAAAGATCCCCCTCTGCCGGGTTTCGGCAAAGGGGGATCTTTCTATTTCCCGCGGAATATCAATGGAACTTGGGAAGCCAATCACCGTGGGCGTCTATCAGTTCATCGACCATCTTCTTGATGGTGTCGATATCCAGCTCGCTGCCGGTATGCGGATCCAGCATCGCGGCCTGGTAGATATGCTCCTTCCTGCCGGTATGGGCGGCTTCGATGGTCAGCAGCTGCACGTTGATATTGGTCATGTTCATGGCGGCGCACTGCACGGGCAGCGGGCCGACATGGCAGGGGTGTACGCCGCTGCCGTTCACCAGACAGGGCACCTCTACGCAGGCTTCCGCGGGCAGGTTGGTGATCAGATGATCGCTGTTCAGCACATTGCCGCCGATCTGATAAGGGGTATTCGTGACGACGGATTCCATGATATGGGAAGCATATTCGATGGAACGCTTATGTTCCTTCACGCCCGCCTCCGTCATGTTGGCAAAATCCCTCTTCCACTTCTCGATCTGTTCAATGCACCGACGGGGATATTCATCCAGCGGAATGTTATATTTGCCGACCAGTTCCGGGTACTTGCTCTTGATGTAGAACATATTGTATTCCGCATTATGCTCGCTGGATTCGGTACAGTAATAGCCGAAGTTGCGGATATAGTCGAAGCGGACCTTATCCAGGAAATCCGGATCGGCGATCTTGGCGTCCACGCGGGCCTTGATCTCCGGATAGAGGTCGTTGCCGTCCTTGTCCGCGATCTTCAGCAGCCAGGCCATGTGGTTGATGCCGGCGATGAGCTCCTTGCGGCCCTCCAGCTTATCTTCCATGCCCAGTGCTTCGAGCAGCTTTTTGGAGCAGACCTGCACGCTGTGGCACAGACCGACGGTCCTCACGCCGGTATAGCGCTGCATATAGCCCGAAAGCATCGCCATCGGGTTGGTATAGTTGAGAAGCAGTGCGTCGGGGCAGACTTCTTCCATGTCGCGGGCAAAAGCCTCCATGACGGGGATGGTACGCAGCGCGCGCATGATCCCGCCGATACCCAGCGTATCCGCGATCGTCTGACGGAGACCGTATTTCTTCGGTATTTCAAAGTCGGTGATGGTGCAGGGGTCGTATCCGCCGACCTGGATGGCATTGACGACAAAATCCGCACCGCGCAGAGCCGCCTTGCGGTTTTCCTCGCCCACATAGCACTCGATAGTGCCGCAGCCGCCCTTCGCCTTCCGGATGGCCTCCAGAATCACCTTGCTCTCATGCATGCGTTCCGCATTGATATCGTACAGGGCAAAGGTGGAATCGCGCAGTGCTTCCGTACACATGCTGTCGCCGATGACCTTGCGGGCAAATACCGTGCTTCCGGCGCCCATAAATGTAATCTTCATACTGTCTGCCTCCTGAAAATAACTTTCCGCCGCAGGATCTGCGGTGTCATTCCGATATCTTCCGATACATGCATCATATCATCTATTTCCCGGCAAAGACATTGCTTTTTGTTGTGAAAACTTGTTATAATGTTGGGTACACGGGAGGTGAGTCACCATGATGCACTGGGAAATGGTCGTAAATGAACATCTGCCCGGCCTGAATCCGGTCCAGTTCGGCTGGGAAGAATGTGAGCCGGGTCACGATTTCGGGCCGGCCGTCCGCACACACTGGCTGCTGCACTATATCGTCTCCGGCCGGGGCATTTTCCAAAAGGACGGGCAGACCCATGTGCTTCGGCCCGGGCAGATTTTTGTGATCCCTCCGTATAAGGAGACCTATTACCGGGCTGACAGCGAGCAGCCCTGGCATTATATCTGGATCGGCTTCACCGCCTCGGCTCCCCTGCCGGAGGCCCTGCAGCAGCCGGTGCTGGAGCTGCCGGGCGCCGGAGATATTTTTGAGGAATTCATGCGCTGTTCGGAACGCGAACAGGGCCGCAGCGCGTATCTGTCCGGCTGCCTGTGGAAGCTTATGAGCCTGATCCCGCGGGAAAAGCCGGAAGCCGACTACATAGAGAAGGCCCTGAGCTTCATGCACGCGGAATATATGCACGGGATCAGCGTACAGGATATCGCCGACAGGCTGCACCTGAACCGGAGCTATTTTTATTCGCTCTTCCGGCAGCACACCGGGCAGTCCCCCTGCGAATATCTGATCCGGCTCCGCCTCGAAAAAGCGGCGGAGCTGATGAAGGTCTACGGGGAATCCGCCTCCACGGCCGCCGCGTCCGTGGGATATTCCGATGCCAGCCAGTTTTCGCGCAGCTTCAAAAAGCACTTCGGAAAAGCGCCCCGGAATTATTAAAAGAATGAACGGTCCCGTTTTTCCGTTTCCAAAGAGGTAGTTGCATGGAATTTTCATCTGTTTTTTTTCTGGAAATATTTTTGCCCGCTTCCCTGCTCGTATATTATCTGTTAAGCCGACTGCGAAGCACGGAGGTCTGCAATGTCTGGCTGCTGGCTGTCAGCCTGCTGTACTATGCCTGGAGCGGTTTTGCCGCCCTCGGACTGTTTATCTGCTTTCTCGGGGTGAACTACGGAGCCGGACTGCTGATAGAACGGGCACGGCTTTCCCGCAGGGAAAACGCAGGCCGCCGCGCAGGATGGATCGCGGGCGCGGCCGTTTCGGCCGATCTGCTGCTGCTCATCTTTTATAAATATTTCCCGATGCTGAAGGGTCTGGCTGCGCTCGTTTCCTCCGGCAATTCAATCTCCGAGGTCATGCAGTCGCTTCTCCGCTCCGATGCTTCCTCCCTGGAGCAGTTCCGGACACTTTCCCTCCCGCTCGCCGTTTCCTTCCTCACCTTCCAGGCAATTTCCTATCTGGCCGATGTCGCCGGAGGGAAAACACCGGCCTGCCGGAGACCGGACCGTTTTGCCCTGTATATGTCCTTTTTCCCTCAATTAACACAGGGGCCGATCATGCGTTACGGGGAGCTGGGGTCGCAGATTGTCCGGCGGGAACATTCCGCCGAAAATATCCGCAGCGGTCTCCGGCGCTTCTGCTTCGGTCTCGGAAAAAAGGTCCTGATAGCGGATATCCTCGCGAAAACCGCAGACCAGATCTGGGAAATCAAGCACTATGCCGATATGGGCAGCCGGATCGCCTGGTTCGGTATTTTCCTGTACACCTTACAGATCTATTTTGATTTTTCCGCCTATTCGGACATGGCTGTCGGGATCGGGCGGCTGTTCGGATTTCGCATCAGCGAGAATTTCAATATGCCTTATACTTCCCTTTCCGTCAGGGATTTCTGGCGGCGCTGGCATATGACGCTTTCCTTCTGGTTCCGCGATTATCTCTATATTCCGCTCGGCGGCAGCCGCTGCGGCACGGTGCGGGGATGCCTGAATCTTCTGCTGGTCTTTGCGGCCACCGGCATCTGGCACGGGGCCAATCTGACATTCTGGGTATGGGGCCTCTATTTTGCCCTGCTGGTGATCGCCGAAAAACTGTTCCTCGGCAAATGGCTGGAAAAAAATCCCGTTAAGCTTCTTAACCGGCTGTACAGTTTTTTCCTGGTCATGATGGGCTGGGTCCTCTTCCGCGCCGACAGCCTGCAGAGAGCCGGAGACTATTTTTCACAGCTGTTCTCTATGAAAGCCTCCCCGCTCGGCTACAGCGTGCTCAGTTATCTGAATCCGGAACTGCTTCCGGCGCTCGCGGCAGGCATCCTTATCGGATTTTTCCCGCGCAGCCTGCGGAAATTTACAGAGAATCATTCCGAAAAAACCTGGTTTCTGGTCACGGACAGCCTGCTGCAGCTCATCGTATTGGCTGTATCGCTTGTCTTCCTGATCAGCGGCTCCTTTAAGCCATCCATTTACGGCAGATTTTAGGAGGCCCCGTTATGAAAAAAATCATCACATATCTGACTGCTTTCTTCTGTTTTCTGATCGTATCGGCGCCCTGGGTGCTCCAGCTGCTTTACGGAGACGCGAGCCTGGACAAGGCGGAAGGCAATCTCGGAGAACGCGGAGAGCTCGCGGAATATCCCGAAAGCTTTTCCGACACCTATCTCCTCTCCCTCGGCGACGCCTACCGCGACCATTCACCGGCCCGCGGCAGGATCATTCTGTGGAAAAACAATATTTCGCAGAAAAGCGAGGCGGCTTTCCGTGATTCCGTTATAGCAAAGCTGACGCAGCTCCTGATGAAGCCGACGCAGCCCTCCCGGGAAACAGATCCGACGCCTGCCGAAACGGAAGCCGGAACGCTTCCCGAAAGCAGCACGGAGAATGACCCCGCCGACCCCCATCACTATGTGCTTATCCGCACGCAGGAAGCCGACGAAACGCATTACGGCTACGAACAGTATTACTGCCCGCACTGCCGGAAATACCGCTACGATTTCACCGCCGAAAAAACGACCTCGACCGCGCCGTTGGTGGTCCAATACAGCGGGGACGTGATCCTGGGGCGCAATCATTGGCTGTTCTACCGGCATTCCACAGACGATTATACCGGGAGCAATCTCTTATCGCCGGAAGCCCTTTCCGCCTGGCAGAACACCTTTGAGCAGCTGCAGAAGAAATGCGATGAAAGGGGCATTCGCCTGGTCATTCTGGAAGCCCCGAATAAAAATGTCGTTTACCGGGAATATTTCCCGACCAATCTGACCCCGGGGAATCCCACGCGGGCGATGCAGCTTCGTCAGGCCCTGAAAGACAGTCCCGTCATCTTCCTGTACCCGCTGGAGGCTGAACGGGAGGCCGCCCGCTATTACGATTCGTATTATATGATGGACACCCATTGGAACGAATACGGTGCCCTCACCGCCATTCAGGAGGTTTACAAAACGCTCGGCCTGCCTGCCGAATCCATAGAGGACTGGGAGACTGAGCTTGAGATCAATCAAAACGGCGATCTTTCCCTGATGACCGGCCTGCATCCGCTCTACGAAACGCCGATCATCCGCTACCATTCCTCCGTCAAAAACGAATTCTTCGGAATTCCCGATAATGCCGTGACCGCCGGCGATCCCGAAGAATGCTGCTTCTATACCTCCGATTCGGAAAATTCTCAAAAAATAATGGTAGTCGGTGATTCTTACCGAAATCAGACAAAAAGGATCTTCTCCCGGGACTTTGCCAAGGCGTCCTTTTTCCACTGCGACGAGCTGAAGGACCGCAGTCACGAATCCTTCCGGCAGCTGTGTCTGTCTTTGGATGAGCTGGGCGAGGGCGATGTTCTTCTGCTGATTTCCGTAGAACGCTTTGCGGACAACCTTCCCCAAGCCGCACAAAGTCTCATAGAACTGATGTCATAAAGAACGGACGTCATAACACGGCTGCGCGGCAGCAAAAAGCAAGGAAGGGCTTTTCGGCCCTTCCTTGTCGATTTTCGGGGCGGATGCCGGGCGGCCCGCCTTATTTTTTATATCGGAGCGTCACGCTTCCGTCTTCGTTGTAGCTGACGGCTTCTCCGTTGAACTCGATCCGGTCTACCTCATCCAGGAATGCCTTCACGGATGCGAAGGGAGGCTTATGTCCGGCCACGATCTTCTTTGCCTCAGCTGCTTCGTTTTCCAAAAGCAGGAACAGCAGCTCTGTCTGTACCTTTGCGGAGGTCACACATGCCAGCTCAGGATCCTCAATATAATAATCCGTTCCGTGGCCGTGACCGACGGCACCGCCGATATGCGGATGCGACGCAGGCATCACGCAGCTGATATCGCCCATATCGCTGCAGCCGGTCGTCCAGCGATTGGTAATGGCAACATCCTCTTCCGGCAGGAACTTTCTGCCGGCCTGTGCGAAGAGCTCATTCAGCGTTTCGTCGTTTTCACGGGGCGCATAGCCGCTCATGTCATGGATCTCCAGGCCGCAGCCCATGGCAGCCGCCGCACCGGCAAACGCGCGGTTGATCTTTTCATTGGCCTTGACAGTCGCTTCCACCGTTGCACCGCGGACATACGATTCCACCGTTACCCGGGAAGGAATGGCATTTACCACCGAACCGCCGGCGGTAATGATCGGATGGAAACGGATATAATCCTTTTCCAGGAAGGTCTCACGCAGGGCATTGGCTGTACTCAAAGCCGCATTGGCAGCATACAGCGCATTGATGCCCGCATGAGGCGCACCGCCCGCATGAGAGCTCTTGCCGATAAAGGACTGCTCTTTTACGATGCAGCCGTCGGAGCCGGGCGTCATGGTCAGCTTTCTGCCGCCGCCGGTATGGATCATAAAGGCCAGATTGCAGTCATCCAGCAGACCGCGGTACAGCAGCTCCTGCTTTCCGCCGAAATAGCGGATCACGCCCTGTTCCTTCAGCTTGCGGCGGAATTCCAGTTCGATCAATTCCTCGGCAGGCACCGCGATCAGGCGGATGCTGCCGGACAGGCCATCCAGGGCCCCGGGAGCCGACAAAGCGATCGCTACGCCGAGCAGGCCCGCACTCTGGCAGTTATGGCCGCAGGCATGGACGGCGCCCGTTTCCTTATCACATCCGGGATGGTCGGTAATGACGAGCGAATCCAGCTCGCCGAATACGGCCACGCGGGGGCCGGGTCTGCCGGTCTCAAAATCCACATAAAAGCCGGGGATCTTTTCAAACACGCGGTCCTGTCCGTCCGCCGCGCTCTGCACGGCCACGGAAGCGGGAATGCGGTCGAATTCGTGCGGCTGCAGGCCGAGCGCCTCATACTGAGCCTTCAGGTAGGCGTGGGCCTTCCATTCCTTGTAGCCGGGCTCCGGGTTGTTCCACAGAAAACGCTCCGCGTCCAGAACCATCTGTTTTTTCTCATCCAGCTTGCGAAATACTGCTTCCTTGTTCATGTTATTATCTCCTCTCCGACCGTTCCCGGCTCGGTTTTTCATTCACTTTGTTTTTCCGGCGGAACCCTTCAGGCTTCTTCCGCTTCACAGGCCTCCAGATAGGCCCGGATGGTCCGTACGGCGCCCTCCACGCCTACCAGATCGGAGTGGACGCACAGATGATAGTTCTGGCTGTTCCCCCATTTTCTGCCGGTATAATGTTCGTAATACATCCGCCGCGCCTTGTTGACGTCGCGGATGTATTTTTCCATCTGCGCATCGGAATAATCCGCCTTTTCCGGGGCCATGGCGCGCTTCCGGCGGATCTTGTAGGGCATACTGGCCGCAATGAAGATATTGATGCTTCCCTGCTCCTGCAGCACGGCATCCGCGCAGCGTCCGACCAGCACGCAGGGGCCGGCCTCCGCCAGCTTGCGGATCGCTTCGCATTGGTGAAGATAGATCCCGTCCGAAATAGAGGGATTGTAGCGGAAGGACGCGAAATTCATGCGCGTCATCACCCCGCCGCCGAGCATATGGATGCCTTCTTCGTTCTTTTCCACGAAGGAGGGGTCCATCCCGCCCTTTTCGGCCACCAGCGTGATCAGCTCCTTGTCATAAAAGGGCACGCCCAGTTCTTCCGCCAGCCGGATGCCGATCTCCCGGCCTCCGCTTCCGTATTCACGTCCGATGGTAATGATGTGCTTCATGCGAATTCTGCCTCCTGTCTGCATCGTCTGCGGCCTTCGCCGCCGGTACGGCACGTATAAAAATCAAATGAAAAACAGCTTTGCCGCCAATGTCATCACCGCCAGAAAGATCACGTTGAGCAGGGTGAACAGCAGCAGATATTGTTTGGTGTGGCCCGGATTCAGCGTCCGGAAATGGCTGAACGTGATCAGGCTCGCCAGGGAGGAGATCAATGTGCCCGTTCCGCCGATATTGACGCCCAGCAGCAATTCCCTGTAATTGTCCGTGAAGCGGGACAGCAGGATGGCGCTGGGAACATTGCTGATAAACTGGCAGGAAAGCTCCGAGACCAGCAATGTACTCTTCTGAAGCAGCCCCTCCATCAGATTTTTCACAGCAGGGATGCGCGACATATTGCCGGAGAAAATGAAGAACAGAGTAAAGGTTCCCAGCAGCGCGTAATCGACCTGTGCCAGGGCCCGGCGGTCGGCAAACCAAAGTACGACCGGGATCAGGATCAGGCCGATCCAGTACGGGACCAGACGGAATACGATCAGCAGAGAAAAGGCAAAAAGCACCAGATACAGTACCGTCCGGCTGCGGCTGAGCCGATAGTTGGAGCTGTCCCGCAGCGCCAGCTGCTTTTTCGGAAGCAGGAAGCATGCCAGCGTGAGCATCAGGATAGCCAGAACGAAGGGCCGCCACATAATGCCCATGAACTCGCCCGTCGGGATCGAAAAATACGAATACAGATACAGATTCTGCGGATTCCCGAAGGGGGTCAGCATCCCGCCCAGATTGGCGGAAATATTCTGTAAAATGAACACATACGCCATGTGCGCGTGGTTATCCGTCGCGGACAGAGCGAAAAATCCCAGCGGCAGGAACGTGATCAGGGCCATGTCGTTCGCGATCAGCATGGAGCCGATAAAGGTGATGTAAACGAGCGCCAGTGCCAGCACGCGCAGATTTCCCGTCATAATGACGATCTTATGTGCTACGGTACTGAAAAATTTGATATCCTTGAGCGCCGCGATCACCGCCAGCGTCAGAAAAAGGCAGGTAAGGGTCCGCAGATCCAGATAACCGAGATATTCCCCATCCGGCGGAATGATGCACGCGGTCACGGCTGCCGCCAGCGCCGCCGCGCAGAGGACTGTATTTGCTTTCAGAAAGCCAAGAACCTTCTTCAATTCCGTATCCTTCTTTGCTACGCAAAAGATGCCGCACCGCAGACCGGTGCGCGCTCATTATAAGATAGCCGCTGCCGCCTTGCAAGTGCTGCCTGCGCAAAAACGGCAAAACAGGCGGAGCCGTCCGTGCGGACCGCCCCTGTGCCTGTCAGACCATGCCGCCCAGGATCCTGCAGCGGGCTTTTTCGCAGGCAGCGGCAGCCTTTTCGATATCGATGGTCGGATATTCGCCGTCCCGGTAAAGCACCTTCCCGTCGACCATCGTCAGGACCACATCCGTCCCCTGCGCCGAATATACCAGATTGTTCAGAAGATGATGGACCGGCTGCATGTAGACCCTGTTCAGATCGAGCACCGTCAGATCCGCCCGGAAGCCTTCCCTGATCAGGCCGCAGTCCGGCCTTCCCTGGCCGAGCGCCCCGGCACGGGAAGCCGCGTACAGCGTTTCCTTCGTCGTCATCAGCGTGGGATCCGAGCCGATCCCCTTCTGCAGAAGGTTGAAGAAACGCATTTCCTCGATCATATTGAGATTATTGTTGCTGGCGACACTGTCGGTGCCGATGCCCACATTGACCCCGGCAGCCAGCATCTTCGCGGCAGGCGAAACACCGCTCGCCAGCTTGAGATTGCTTTTCGGATTGGCGGCGACCGTCACATTTTTTTCTTTCAGAACGGCAATGTCCCCGTCATCCACATGCACGCAGTGTGCCGCGACTGTCGGAACATCAAAGACGCCGCACTCCGCCAGATACCGCACCGGGCTCTTTCCGCCGTGACGTGCGCGGCAGTCCGCGACCTCTCCCGCGGTCTCGGAAACATGGATATGCATGGAGGAACCGGCCTTTCCCGCCGCCTCCGCCATTTCCCGGACCACCTTTTCCGTGGTCGTATATTCGGAGTGGAGGGAAAATTCCGCACGGATCCGCCCGCCATCCGCACCGTCAAATTCGGCAATGCTTTCCAGTACCTCCCGGTACTGCGGCATATCGTAATAGCTCGCCTGCGGGTCAAAGCAGCTCACGCAGCGGGAAATATTTCCCTTGACGCCGGTATCGAGGAAGGCGCGGCAGAGCGGCTTCTGCGAAAGATACATTTCCGAGGAGGAACCGATCCCGAAGCGAAGCATTTCCGCGATCCCCATCACGGCCCCGTAATAGATATCTTCGTCGGTCAGACCGGCTTCAAAAGGGAATATCTTGTTGTTCAGCCAATCCATCAGCGGCAGATTTTCCCCGTAGCCGCGCATCAAAAACATCGGCAGGTGGCTGTGGAGATTGCAGAACGCAGGCATCAGCAGCCCGCCGGCACCGACATATACTTCGCCGAAATCCTCCTGCGGCGCCGTATCTCCGATGTAAGCGATCCTGCCGTCCTTCACTCCGACAAAGCAGTGCTCCCGCACATCATAATTTTCGTCAAGTATGGTAATATCCCGGAATAACATATCCGTCCCCCTGTCCGAGCCCGCGGGCTCCGGTCTTTTATACGATTTCCTCTATATAGGACACATAGTCCAGGCTGCGCAGTGCCTCGATGATCTCTTTGTGTGTCTTGTATTTTTTCAGTTCCTCGCTCTGGATCACCAGAGATATGCTGAATACGCTGAGGCCGGAATTCAAATACGCCGGGTTGGATTCGATATCGTCTATCATCATTCCCAGGCGGCGGACCGTCTGTACGAAATCCTGCAGATCACTGCGGTTTTTGAGTTCCAGATGGACTTCGAAATGATTCGAGCGGTTTTTCAGGTATTTCTCGAAGCGGGGGAAGAACTCAAAGCAGACGAAAAGCGCCGCAAAGGCGAACAGCGCCACGGTATATAGGCCGGCGCCCAGTGCCAGACCGATCAGAGAGCAGGTCCAGAGCCCCGCGGAGGTGGTGATCCCCTTGATCTGCCCCTTGGAACTGAACAGGATGGAATTCCCGCTCAGGGTGGAGGCCGCGACCACGGCCGCCGCGGAAATAAGAGGCAGCCTAGTTCCCAGCCAGCAATCCAGCAGCATGGATATCACCGAAGCCAGCGTCACAATCATAAAAGTCCGCAATCCGGCGGAATGGCGCTTGCTCGAACGCTCATATCCGATCACGGCGGACAGTACGATCCCCAGCAGGATCCGCAGTGCCGCACTCGCCATACACAATTCCGACGCCCAGTTTCCGAGCAGTTCTCCGATATAATCCTTCGGCATTTCTATTTTACCCTCCGTTCTCTTTGGCGGCGGCTCAGATACAGGGCCGCCTGCTGTTCTTCTGCCGCCTCCAGGAAGGCTTCCTCCTCGGCAGTATAATATTTTTCATGTGCCGGCAGTTCCTGCTGGATCACCCGGATCCTCTCTATCAGCAGTTCCACCGGCGTCCTGCCGGAGCTTTCCGGAGAAAGCTTCTCTTCCGGCACCAGATCCTCCAGCTTATCGGAATAGCTTCCCGACAGATACAGGGACAGCTTTGCGCAGGCCGGGCCGACCAGTTCGTAAAGCACGCTAGAAGCCATGATGATGGTATACAGGGCCTCCCCCGCGGCACCTCCCAGTGTTCTGGCGCCCAGCGATGCCAGGCCGATAGCCACTCCCGCCTGCGGCACAAGGGCCATCCCCAGATAGTTCCGCACCTTCTTCGGCTTCCCGGCAGCCATACAGCCCACAAAAGCGCCCCCGTATTTTCCCGCGATCCGGACAAAGAAATACAGGACGCTGACGACGAGCAGCGGTACCGAACCGACCGGATTCGATGCCCCGACCAGCGCATCCAGCTTGAAATTCAGGCCGGAGCGGACGAAAAACAGAAGCAGGATCGGCGGACTGAAATAATTCATCTGCATAAACAGCTTATCGTCATCCGTCAGATTGATATAAACGGCGGACATCACCATGCAGCCGAGCAGGGGAGATACATCCAGCAGGGCGGAAATACCGCAGAAGGTGAACAGCAGTGCCACCGTCACGATCAGGCGGTTATCCTGCGTCCGCTTCTGCGTGATCAGCAGCTTCAGCAGGAATCCGAACAGGCCGCCCAGCACCAGGGTCAGCAGATTGAGGAGAAGCGGCCGAAGAACGCCGGAGAACTCCAAATGCTCTCCGCCGGACAGGGAAAAGCCCGCCACGGACACGGCGATGCTGAACTCGATGAGCCCTACCGCATCGTCCAGTGCCACAACCTCCAGCAAGGTATTCACAAAGTCGCCCTTCGCGCCCGTCTGCCGGATCGTCATCATCGTCGAAGCCGGCGCCGTCGCAGCCGCGAGCGCCGCGAGCACGACGGAAAAGGCCAGATTCAGCTTCAGGCACCAGAATGTCACGGCAAATACGCACAGGGAAGCCGCAAATGCTTCCAATACCGTGATCACGACCACCCGCAGGCCGTTTTTTTTCAGCTCGGCGAGCTTAAAATACTCACCCGTGCTGAAGGCGATAAAGGCCAGCGCGATATCCGACAGAAAATCCATGCCCTCGACAAGGGACGGCGGGATCAGCCCCAGCACATAAGGCCCCAGCAATATGCCCGCCAGGATATAGCCGGTCACATTGGGCAAATGCGCCAGCTTGGTCAGCCGGGTCATCAAAAAGCCCGTGCCCAGCATCAAGGCAATCGAAATCATGGTCCCCGCGACGCCGCTGCCGACGATCGCCGGGAGAGATCCGTTCATCATTCCGTGTCTTCTCCGTTCCGATTCATTTCGCTGCTTTGAATTGACAATTCTCCGCGGCGATTATATAGTATCCCAGTGCGCCGTCCGGTCCGGACAGCTGCCAAAAGGGGGAATATCCGTGAAAGATAAAAAAATCAAAAAAGCAGCCGAATTGCTTTGGCTGATGGGCATCGTGCTGGTCGCGTTCGGTGTCGCCATCTGTTCCATGACCGATCTGGGCGTTTCCATGATCGCCGCACCGGCCTTTATCCTGCAGGAATTTCTGGTCCGCTTCTGGGACGGGCTCACGGTGGGCGTCGTCGAATATATATTTCAGGGGCTCCTGCTGATCCTGATGTGCCTGCTCGTACGCCGCTTCCGCTGGCGCTACCTGCTGGCATTTCTCTGCGCGGTGCTGTACGGCTATGTTCTGAATTTCTTTCTCTGGGTGCTGCGGGATGTCCGGATCGACTCCGCGGCGGCACGCTGGGGCATGCTGCTGCTCGGCGATACGGTCACCGCTGCAGGCGTTGCGTGCTTCTTCCGCACCTATCTCCCGCTGCAGGTATATGAGCTGTTTGTGGCCGAGCTTTCGAAGCACCGTCACTTCTCCATCAATAAAACGAAGGCCGTGTTTGACTATTCCCTGCTGGCGATATCCGTCTTGATGGCTCTGCTTCTTTTCCGCGATGCCGGTTCCTTCCCGTGGCGTTCTATCGGAACGCAGTGCTTCCACAGCCTGGGCCTCGGCACGGTCGTTACCACCCTGATCAACTCGCTGCTGATCACGGTCATCGGCAGGGGACTTGACCGCAGCTTTGAACGGACGCCCCGTTTTCCCCGGGCCGCCGAGCTGCTGGGCGAGGCGGAAGAATAAAAACCGCCCCCGTATTGCCGCATATTTCTTTATCCGGGGTCATATCCCGAAAAGCGCAGAGCAGGCGGCGATGATCTTTTCGCCGGCCAGCAGCGCCGTGATCCATCCGAATACCAGGAAAGGACCGAAAGGGAATTCGGCCCTTTCTTTTTGATTTCCGCCGGTCCCTGCCCGGCGCAGACCGATCAGGACCAATGCGGAGACCGATGCCAGAAGCCACATCAGCAGGACACGGTCCCAGCCCAGAAACAGGGCCGATACAAAAGCAAATTTGATATCGCCTCCGCCCAGTGCCTCCCGGCCAGTTTTTTTCGTGACGAGCCAGCCGATCAGATATATGACGCCGAAGGTCACCGCGGCACAGAGCAGATTTGACGCAAAGGACGCCTCTTCATCCGCGAGCACAAAGGCTGCCGCAAGCACCAGAAGGATCAGCTGAAACCGGTCATAAATGAGCTTATGTTCCCAGTCGATCGCGGCGATGCAGATACAGACAGAACAGGCAAAGGCTGCCGAAAGAGTCATCACCGCATTCCGCAGGCCGGAAAAGCCATAGCAATGAAGACACAGCAGCCACAAAAGCATATTGAGGACTTCGGCGATGATACGGCGCGGAGAAACGGCAGCCCCGCATTCCCGGCACTTTCCGCCCGAAATCAGGCAGGAAACGATCGGGAGCGTGTCATACCACCGCAGCCGGCAGCCGCATTCCGGGCAGTGCGGAGGCGGAGAAAACAGAGACATGTGATTCGGGAGCCTGAAGATTACCGCATTCAAAAAGCTGCCGGTACACAGCCCGGCCAGGCCGAAGATCACTGCCGCAGCCATATGGTTCAGTGCTGTCAGATCCACAAATATCTCCTCAGAAACGATCGCGCGGTCAAAGGGTGCGGGATGAGATCATTTGCCGTTTTCCTCTGCCGCAGCCTCCTCGACGGTCCACTTGCCGGCAGTCATATCGAAAACAGCCGTATAGCCCCTGCCCGCGTCCGTATAAGTAAATATCCCGGCAGCCGCATCATACGTGCAGCCCGCAAAATCGGCTTCCGCCAAAAGCTCCCTGCCGCCGCTCTTTCCGTCCGGCGTGCCGTCGGCAAGGTCCAGCGCACAGAGCTCTTCAAATCTGGCCTCGGCTTCCTTCCGGACGGCAGCCCGCCCGGCCCCGGCAGCGGAGATCAGAACGGCTGTCAGGATGGCGGCAGACGCGATCAGAATGACCAGTTCTTCCGCCGTTAAGCCCTTCTTATCGGTCTTCATATCCGTATTCCTCCGAATGGTCCTGCCGAATACACGTCGGCCGGGCAGAACTTATCACATATATTTTGTTCCGGCAGGTGCCGTCCCCTCCACCTCACGGAGCGGAGGACGCACCACACAGAACATCGGATGGTTCACATCGTCATAGCGGAGCGGGTTATGGCTGACAGCCACTACATCCCGCAGCACCTCGGCAGCTTCCTCACTTCCCTGCAGCGCATGGAACCAGGCGGATCTGTCCGTCAGGCTGTCCCGCTTCGCCCAGGCAAGTTCAAAGCGCAGCTTATCCAGCTTGATACGGTCATAGAGCATCCGGAAGCGCCAGCTTTCGGTCACCGCGGCAGGCAGAGACGCTTTCAAAGAATCCGTCTTTTCCAATATTTCCGCGGCACGGGCACAGATCTCGGGAGTCACGGAAAGCACATTTGCCTCACGTGTGATCGCACGGGAGTTATCCACTACGGTCTCGTTATGGTGACGCTCTACGGTATCAATGGCCTCAAGCAGGGTATCGACTGCCGCGGGAGATATTTCGTAAGCAAGGTATTCCCGCACGGCAGCGTCCGCGGTGGTCTCCGCGTCCCAGTAAAACTGCGCGCAGACGACCTTGTTCAGATCGTCAAAACAGCCTTCGGAATAGCAGATTCCTCCCTTGGCAATGGATTTCACCTGATTCCACAGGCGTTCAAAGCGCCGGGGCAGCGGATTGGCGCCGTAGCCGCCCCAGGGGAAAAGCCCCCACATACTGATCTCCGGGTAATTCACGACCGGCACGCCGCCGATCGTTCCGTGCTCCAGCGGGTAGCGCGGGAAATCCGTGTGGCTGTCGGCCAGGATATAGTCCACCCAGCTGTGGTCCTGCTGCATCGCCGCATCCAGGCCTTCCCATTCGCCGTCATTCTGATGGCAGTCGAACAGCCAGGTAGAAAGGATGATCTCCATGGCCGGATTCAGCTGCTTCGTGCTTTCGTAGATGGACCGGCAGGCCTTCAGGTAGCCGTTCGCACCCCAGGGCCGGCATTTTTCACAGCCGCAGCCGCCTTCATCGTAAGGCCAGAAGCAGAGGAAATCCATCAGCGCGCCTTCATCCGCCAGGAATTTCACCATACGGGTATAAAGGTCGGTCATATACTCCAGCGCACCGGGGATGTTCGGGCACATATTATGGCCGTTATTGCCGCGGCGTCTGACCGGTTCCTGATTCGGCGCCGCAGCAAATTCCTCGCGGCGGATGACGAAATCCTGATTAGGCACGATCTCTACGCCCACCTTCAGGCCCAGACGCTTTGCCTCCCCGAAAATCGCCTTGATCTTCCCGGTGATATGGACCAGTTCGGGATCATCCCAGCCGTTCAGATCGATGATGGGGAATACCACGTCGAAATAGTTCACGCCCCAGAAGGCCAGATCGGCCACATATTCTTCCAGCTCGCTCTGCGGAGCCATGTGATAGAAATTGCAGAAATGCGTATCCATCTGGATGCCGCGCATCCGGCTGGTCGGAACGGAAGTGCCTTCCCAGTCGGATAAGATCATCCCCGCCTCCGTATAGCGCGAAGTACGCAGGAATTTCCCGAGGCCGGCCAGAACGCCCTGCACAGCCGCAGCCGAAAGCTCGCGCCGTCCCGCGCAGCCGCCCAGGCGGAAGCCTTCCTCCCGCACGTTTTTATCATAATCAATGACCAGCACCGCGTCGCCGCCCTCCTCCGGGAAAGCGACAGGACTGCGATGGGCGATCCTTTTCTTAAAATGCTCCAATGCCCGCTCCAGGGCGCAGCCGAACTGCTCCGATGCCGCAGGCGTCACACTAATCCGTAAATTTTTGACCATACCGTTCCTCCTTACATCACACACGACAAAAGTGCCTCGGTTTATTATAACACAGATTTGATGCCCCGAAAACAGGGCGAATGATTCTTTTCCCCGGCTGACAAAGATCCTTTTCCGAACAGCAAAGGCCCGCCGTGCGGTTCATCCGCAGAGCGGGTCTTTCTGTATGCGGGGACTTCCGTCAGCGTACATCTGTCTGGGCGGCAAAGGCGATATCCTGCCCTCCCAGGGATAACGTACACAGGATGTCTCCGCGCCGGACGGGCGGATCCACGGTCACGCCGCGCAGGCGCGAGACCGCCTCCGGCAGCAATGCCTTTTCGACGGCCTCGGTGCTTCTGACCGGCACCAGACGGGCAGGGCCGGTCTCCCCGGGCTGCGCAGCCAGGCGGAGCGTCGTCGTCAGCACCCGCACGGGCTTTTTCAGTTCCGCGGCCGCAAAAGCGGCGCCGCGGGGGCAGCGATTGCCGGAAAAAGTACCTGCGGCTGCATCAAAGCGGACCTGGCAGCCGTTCGGACACAGCGGACAGGTCGTACTGCCCGGTTCCGGAAAGCCCTTGACCATCGTATTGCCGCGCTCCTCCTGCCACGTCTGCATCGGCCGGCCCTGCAAAAAGGCCGCCGCATTGCTCCCGGCCAGAGTGCCCTGCTCGGACACGAAATCCGCCAGGTCCATCACCCTGCGGCAATTCCCGCAGGCAAATACGCCCGGGACGGAGGTCTGCAGGAACGCATCCGTCGCAGCTCCGCCGGTTTTTTCATCCAAAAGGACGCCTCCTGTGGCGGCGACCTCATTTTCCGGGATCAGGCCGACGGACAGCACCAGGGCATCACAGGGGATCAGGCGTTCCGTTCCCGGCACGGGGCGCAGCTGCGAATCCGCCTCCGCGATCTCCACCGCCTCCAGCCTGTGTTTTCCGAGGATGCGGCTGACCGTATGGCTTACCAGCAGCGGGATGCCGAAATCGTTCAGGCACTGACTGATGTTCCGGGCCAGCCCGCAGGGCTGCGGCAGCACCTCGGCGACCAGCTCTACCTTGGCTCCCTCCAGCGTGAGCCTGCGCGCCATGATCAGGCCGATATCGCCCGAGCCAAGGATCACGACCCGTTTACCGCACATAAAATTGCGGATATTGACAAAATTCTGCAGCACACCGGCGGTAAATACCCCTGCCGGCCGGCTTCCGGGGGTCCCGATGTTCCCGCGCGTGCGCTCGCGGCAGCCCGTAGCCAATACCACGGCTCCGGCGGAAAACTTCACCAGTCCTTCCCTGCCCTGGGCCGTCACGACCCGGTCTGAAGTCATGGAAACCGCCTGCAGTCCCGTGCGCAGCTCCGCACCGGCCTTCCCGGCTTCCTCCGCGGCTCTCGCGGCATATTCCGGCCCGCCCATGGAGCTTCCGTAGCGGATCAGCCCGAAGCCGTCATGGATACACTGATTCAGGATGCCTCCGGCGGCATTTTCCCGGTCGAGGATCACGACCCGGCCTGCACCGGCCTTTTTGGCCGCGGCCGCAGCCGCCAGCCCGCCGGGGCCTGCCCCGATCACCAATACATCACAGGCTTCCATCACTTTACCTCCCCGGAGAACAGTTCGCTGCCTTCACCGCGCAGTGTCACCTGCTCCGGCTGCAGACCGAATTCCCGCACCAGCATATCGGCGATGCGGGTCAGACAATAGCCGCCCTGACAGCGGCCCGTCGTCGCAAATACACGGTATTTCACACCCGCAAGCGTCTTCACGCCCAGGGGGTTACTCAGCGCATCCCGGATCTCCCTGCGGGTGATTCGCCGGCAGCGGCACACGATATCCCCATAATCGGGATCCTGCCTGATCAGCTCTGCCTGAACATCCTCCGGCTGCTCCTTAAAGCGCAGCGGGAAGCGGTGTTCGCGCACCGGCTGCTCCTTCGGCTGCAGATGCATTTTCCCGCGCAGGATATCTGCCGTATAACGGGCGATCGGTACGGAAGCCGTAAGGCCGGGCGATTCGATCCCGATCAGATCGATCAGGCCGGGGCAGGCTTCCTCTTCCTTGATCACGAAATCATAATAGCCGCCGACGCCCTTCGGCGCCAACTTCGGACGGATTCCCGCATACTGTCCCACGATCTGGCGGCGGCTCAATGCCGGAAGCAGCTGCACTGCCTCCCGCCAGAGCTGATCCAGTGCGGGAGCTGTCGTTTCCACCCCGTCCTTTTCTTCGATATAGTCCGCGTTGGGCCCGATGATGATATTGCCGTGGATGGTCGGCGTCAGATGCACGCCAAGCCCGCCGATGCCCTTTTTCGGGGCCGGATAGACCGGCAGCGGCAGCACCTTTTCCGCGATCTCATCCAGGATATAATACTGCCCGCGGCAGGGGTGGATGGTATAATCCGCCACACCGGCCATCGCGGCGATACGGTCCGCGTACAGCCCCGCCGCATTGATAACAAAGCGGGTGTCGCAGCTGTCCTTGTCCGTCCGGACCGTGAAAAAGGCTTCTCCGTTTTCATCCGTCTTCCGTTCGATGCCGAGCACTTCTTCGTTCAGGCGGAAGCTGACGCCGTTTGCCAGCGCATTTTCCGCCAGTGCGACCGTATAAAGGAAGGGGTCAAAAATGGCTGTTTCCGGGCTCAGCAGCCCGCTGATACCGCCCACGCCGGGCGCAAGCCGCCCCAGCTCCTCCGCGCCGATCAGCCGCATGCCGCGGCAGCCGTTGGCCTCGCCCTGCGCCAGGATCTCCCGCAGGGTCTCTTCGTCTGCCTTATCAAAGGCGGCAAGCACCTTGCCGGTCTTCCGGTAAAGCACGTCCAGCTGACGGCACACTGCTTCCATCCCCTGACTGCCCTCCACCCATAGGCGGGGCATCAGGCTGCCGGGCTTATTATTGAAGCCGGCATGCACGACCGCGGAATTCCGTCCGCTGGTCCCGGCGGCCACATCGGCCTCCTTTTCCAATACCAGCACCGAAAGCTGATAAAACGACAATTCTCTGGCGATGGCGCAGCCTACCGCGCCCGCACCGATGATGACAACATCCAGCATGACTTTTCCTCTCCAAAAAGGTCCTGCCGCAGCCTGCAGCAGGGCCTTACGATATCATCCTTTCCGGATAAATGCTTCCATGGGCGTGGGGACCACCCCCGCGGGAATGGGCGGAACATATCCTTCCGGACCGACACTCTTCTTATGCTCCTCTTTCGCGGCCTCCAGGCGCTCCGGATGCTCTATGAGCTCCGCCGCCGCGGCGGCCAGCACCTTGCCGACATAAAGCGTACTGTCCTTTGCCAATGCCCTTTTTCCCTGCGCGGTCATCTGCCAGCTGTGCAGCGGCGTCCCCTTGCAGGCGGTGCGCATACGGACCTCTCCCGTCGGGCAGTTCCAGCTGACATCCGCTACGTCGGAAGAACCCTTGCCTCCGCTCTGCGGCTGCAGCGGCAGCGGCTTCAGCACATAAGGTTCCTGCGGGTCCGCCTTCGGGGAATCGGCCAGCGCCTTCGCGGCCATTTCGGAGGCAAATGCAATATCCTCTGCCGAAGGCTGCGGCACCGGAAGGGCTTCCAGCTTCTCCTGCAGGATCCCGCGGAGCACTTCGTTCCGGATCATATTGGAGCAGGCCTTGATGAACACATATTCCATGTTCGTATCCGTCATCAGCGCCGCGCCGCGGGCAATATTGATGACTCTTTCGGTCAGCTGCTTCACCTGCTTATTGTCTGCCGCGCGCACCAGATACAGAGCCTCCGCATGCGCCTGTACGACATTGGGCGAGATCCCGCCCGTATCCGTAATGGCATAATGCACACGGGAGCTCAGCGGCATATGCTCCCGAAGGAAATTCACACCCACGTTCATGAGCTCCAGCGCATCGAGCGCGCTGCGGCCCTTATCGGGCGAAGAGGATGCATGCGCTGCTTTTCCGCTGAACTTGAACAGCAGCTGGGCATTTCCCAGATTTCTGGCGTGGGACACTTCGATCTCATCCGACGGATGCCAGCAAAAGGCCGCATCGAGCCCGTCGAACACACGGTCACGGGCCATAAACGCCTTGCCGCTGCCGCCTTCCTCCCCGGGACAGCCGAAATAAATGACCGTACCGGCGCATTTTCTTTCTTCCAGATAGTTTTTCAGGCCGATGGCCGCCGCCAGGGAACCGATGCCGAGCAGATTATGCCCGCAGCCGTGGCCCGGGCCGCCTGCCGCGGCGTCCTGCTCCGCGGTATCCGCCGTCTGACGCAGGCCGCTCAGCGCATCGAACTCGCCCAAAAAGCCGATCACGGGACTGCCGCTGCCGAAGCGCCCGGAAAAGGCGGTCTCGATCCCTGCCAGACCCTTTTCCACCTGAAAGCCTTCCTTTTCCAGCAAAGCCTCCAGCGCCGCAGCCGACTTATATTCCGTGAAAGCAAGCTCCGGATTCTCCCAGATATAATCCGCCGTCTCCTGCAGCTCCTCACGCTTCTCATCTATCACATTCAAAAACGAATAATCCATCTTTCTCCTTCCGGCCGTGGCGCTTCCTTCTCGCCGCCGGGCCGCAGAAAATGCCTCTTTACGCAAAACGCGGCCCTCCCGGCAGGAAGCACCGCGCTTTGTACGGATCAGCGGATACGTTCCGGGAAACCGACCTTTTTCTGGACCTTCCGCAGCGTCTTATTGGCAAAATAAGCTGCCTTTTCCGCATTGTTTTTGATAATGGAATCCACATAAGCTTTTTCACGGACCAGACGCTCGTATTCCGCCTGGACCGGGCTCAGGGTATCCACAACGGCCTGTCCGACGGCTTCCTTGAACACGCCGTAGCCCTGACCGTCAAACTCGCGCACGACTTCATCGGCCGTTTTGCCTGTCACTGCGCTGTAGATATCGATCAGATTCTTGATGCCGGGCTGCTCGTCACGGTAGGCGACCACGCCCTCGGAATCCGTGACCGCACGCTTGAACTTGCGCATGATATCATCCGGCTTGTCCAGCACGTAGATGCTGGCGTTCGGATTTTCATCGGATTTGCTCATCTTCTTGGCCGGATCCTGCAGGCTCATGATCCTGGCGCCCACCTTGCCGATATATGCCTCCGGGATCGTGAATACGTCCCCGTAAATGGCATTGAAGCGCTCGGCGATATCGCGGGTGATCTCCAGATGCTGCATCTGATCGGCACCGACCGGCACCACATCCGCCTGGAAAAGCAGGATATCCGCCGCCATCAGCACGGGGTATGTAAACAGCCCCGCATTGATGTTGTCCGCGTGCTTCTGGGATTTATCCTTGAACTGCGTCATGCGCTGCAGCTCACCCATATAAGTAAAGCAGTTCAGGATCCAGGCCAGTTCCGCGTGAGCGGATACGTGAGACTGGTAATAAATGCAGTTCTTTTCCGGGTCCAGACCGGCCGCGATATAAAGCATCAGCAGGCGGCGGGCACGTTCCCGCAGCACCGCAGGATCCTGACGCACCGTAATGGAATGCTCGTCCACCACGCAGTAAAAGCACTCGTATTCCTCATGCAGCTTCACCCAGTTTTTCAGAGCGCCCAGATAGTTGCCGAGCGTGATATTGCCGGTTGCCTGCATTCCGCTGAACAGAGATTTCTTGCCGTTGATCATATCATTACCTCATTCCCAAAAGGATTAGACCATTCTACACAGAACGCCGCCGAAATGCAAGTAAATTCGGCCGCGGGAGCGGCGATCTACGGACAGAAAAAGAGCCTTTGCCGGCAGGCAGAGGCTCCTTTCCGGCTTACAGGGTGACGCTGCCCGCGGTCAGGATACAGACAGCCAGCAGCACCAGCAGATGCACCGGATAAAATGCATAAAACAGATATTTGTTCACCTTGCGGCCGCGCTCTCCGTTGTAGAAAAACAGCGGGACAAAGGCGGCCAGCGCCCACATCTGCGTCGTTCCCTGCCACAGATATCCGAACACGCAGCAAAGGCCGAGCGGACAGATGAGCGAATCCCAGAACATCGTGCGCCAGGAATACATGGCAAAAATCAGCAGCACGCCCTCCAGACCGTAATCAAAGCCCAGCAGCTGTGCCAGGAAAGCCAGGAGCAGCATCACCAATACACCCGCGAACTGCCCTGCCTTCGGCAGCTTTCTTTCCAGTCCCCGGAAAGCGCATATCCCGCCCAGTCCCGCGAGCAGCGTGAAGAAAATATTCTGATTGCCCGGATACACGGCTGTCTGATGGAACAGCAGATCGTAGGGGAGTTCCGAAAGCACGGCAAACAGAAGCAGCCGGAGCAGATATTTCAGGCTGTTTCGGGTCTTTGCGGCGCCTTCCGCAAGCAGGAAGGCAAAAATCGGAAAAGCCAGCCTTCCGACGGTGCGCAGCGGCTGATACCACCCTTCCGGCACCAGTCCGCAGGCGGCCGTATGGTCCAGCACCATCGCCGCGACAGCCAGCAGCTTCAGCTGCAGTCCGCTGAAACCGCGATTCGTACAAAGCCAGGTAAACATCTCTTATGCCTGCTCCCAGTCGTCGCTGCCCTCGTACCAAAGCAGCAGTCTGCACAGATTGCGCATGCAGGATTCCAGCATCGGACGCGTCAGGACTTCATCCTGATAATAGCGCCGCACGACGGAGCCGTCTCCCCGGGGCATCTTGCAGTCACTGCCCGCCATGATCTCCTTCGCGTGTACGCTGTGGGCATCCCAGTCGGTCATCACCATGCCCCGGAAGCCCCATTCACCGCGCAGGATAACGGAGATCGTATCCGGGCACTGTGCGGCCCACTCGCCGTTGATCAGGTTGTAGGAGGTCATGATGGTCTTGGGGTCCGCTTCCTTCACGCAGATCTCAAATCCCTTCAAATACAGTTCGCGCAGGGCACGCTCGCTGAGGCGGGAATCGGATTCTCTGCGGTTGCGGTCCTTATTATTAGCCGCAAAATGCTTCGGGCAGGCGCTGATGCGGTGTGCCTGCACCGCGCGGGTCTGCGCGGCAGCCATTTTGCCGGCAAGCAGCGGATCCTCCGAATAATATTCGAAATTTCTGCCGGCCAGCGGGTCTCGGTGCAGATTGAGAGCCGGAGCCAGCCAGGCATACAGATTATTTTCTTTGATCTCCAGGGCGATGGTATCGGCGATCTTCGCCGCCAGTTCCACGTTCCAGCTGCAGGCGACTGCCGTCGCGGTCGGGAAAGCGGTCGTTTCCACCCGGCTGCTGCGCTGCACGCGCACGCCGCCCGGCGCATCGCAGGTCCCCACCGGCGCGATCCCGTATTTTTTGCTGGTTCCGAAGGTCCCGGTATTGCATACGCCCGAACCGGGCCCGCCGCCGACCATATCGATCATTTCATCGACACTCATCTGCGCCAGGAACGAATCCAGCGAACATTTTCCCTCCAGGACATCGTCCAGGCGCATCAATTCCGCGGGAGGCTGTGCCGTGTTCGGCTTCGGATCCGGATACAGCTTCGCGGCAGGCGCGCGGAACGCCTGAGGCGCATA
>JAZLHR010000027.1:0-13439 GCA_045616945.1 Lachnospiraceae bacterium
CATCTAAGCGTGAAGCCCCCCTCAAGATGAGATATCCTTTAAGACCCCTTGAAGACGACGAGGTTGATAGGGCAGAGGTGGAAGTGCAGTAATGCATGGAGCTGACTGTTACTAATCGGTCGTAAACTTGATCTAGAGAAGGTTTTTCTTGACAGAGCTTCATCTTCGAAGTGCAGCTGAAAAGCCGGCATTGCCCAGTGCAGTGTCGGCTTTTTTGTATTCTGTCCCGGAAGAGTATTCTCTCCCGACAGATATCGTATTCTTCCGCGGCTTTCCCGGTACTTTTGACGGAGAAGGTCACGTTTCTGTTTTTCTTGCATTTATTTCCATATTTTGTTATAGTTAGGCGGGGCTTTATGCGCTGCTCGTTTCTGTGTGCGTGCTTCCTGTGCCCCGCATGGATTTCCGGGGACCTTTGCGGTCTCTGCCTATTGTTTTTCCTGCTTTGTTTCGTTTTTGCAGTAACGCATTAATCATAAAGGAGATGAACAAAATGCTGATTCATGAACAACCGACCTCTCAGGGTATGCTCAATGCTTTGAAGCGTGCCCATCAGCTGCGTGACCTGAAATGGACGCCTATTGCCAAAATGCCGATGACCGTTCGCTATGCCCGGGACGGTGCACCGGTAAGTGAGTGGGTTAAGGGAAAATGGCCCGTATGGAAGCCTCAGCACGGTATCCCTTATTCCTCAGTTCGTATCCCCGAAAAATTTGTCGGCTGGAACGTTTCCATCGAGACCTATATGACCGCTTTGAAAAATCCCAAGAGCGTTCTTTACACCCGTGACCTGACCGGCTGCGGTGAGCGTCAGAGCTCCTGGTACGGAAGCGTGTGCTCCGCCTATGTTTCCTACGTTTACAATCTGCGCGGACGTACCGTCTGCGGCCGCTGGCCGAAGCGCCCCGACATGGAATTCATCGAGGACGGCTGCGCGGCAAAGGCACATCTGCTGTACGGTCTGCTCAGCAAGAGCCATGTGATGGTGATTACGGATGTCGTCCGTGACGAGAACGATCAGGTGGTCGAGATCGAAGTCAGTGAAGAGACTCTGCCGCAGATCATCGCGACGCGTTATACTCCCGAGGAATTCGATCACTGCGTGACCCCGAAGTATCGTATGTTCAAGTATCTGAATATCAATCAGGTCACCTATACCCCTTCTCCCTTCGTGCATGTAGAAGGCGACCCCGAACTTCCGGCACCCTTTATCAATCCGGTACTGCTTCCCGATTACGGTGATAAGGCCAATTACCGTCTGGGCGAAATTGTTGAGCTGAATGTGATGCAGGACGGCTGGGACAAGCTGGTTGTCGAGCATGAAGACGGCAAGATCACTTTCTGCTCCGAACTTTCCGGCAAAGGCGTGGTCGCTGTGAAGCCTGCCCGTCCCGGTTTCTATTCCGCATGGTGCGAGAAAGACGGCGAAAAGAGCCCTGCGGTCCGCTTCTGCATGACCGACCTGCATATCGAACTGGAAAAGACGGATGCCGGATATCTTGTGAAGCTTCCGACGGATGTGTCCCCCAAGATCGTCTATGCATACCGCCTGAGTGACATGGGCACGACCGGCTGCTATGAGCTGTCCGATGAACAGATCGCCGCAGGTGAATATCTCCTGAATGAACTGCCGCCCGAACAGTACGAGGTCCGCGTGACCGTCGGCAATGAGTTCGGCGATTATAACGGCTATTCCGAACATTTCACCGTTGAATGACACGAACATCCTTTTCTGAGGCTCCGGCCCCGGAAATAACTAACAACAGGGAGGAATCCATTTATGAAAGTATTAGTAATCAATTGCGGCAGCTCGTCTCTGAAATATCAGCTGATCGATTCCGAGACCGAGCAGGTCATGGCCAAGGGCCTCTGCGAGAGAATCGGTCTTGACGGGCGCCTGACCCATACGCCTGCCGGTGGGACCAAGCATGTATATGACGATCCGCTGCCTACCCATGTCAATGCTGTCAGCAGCGTTCTGGCCAAGCTGACCGATCCCGAGGTCGGGGTGATCAAATCCCTTTCCGAGATCGGTGCCGTCGGCCACCGTATCGTTCACGGCGGAGAGAAGTTCACTTCCTCTATCCTTTTGACTGAAGAAGCCATCGCGGGAGTTGAAGAGTGCAGCGAACTGGCTCCTCTGCACAATCCGGCCAACCTGATCGGTATCCGTGCCTGCCAGGAACTGATGCCTGGCGTACCGATGGTGGGCGTTTTCGATACCGCTTTCCATCAGACCATGCCCAAGAAGGCTTTCCTGTACAGCATTCCTTACAAATATTATGAGCAGTACGGTATCCGCCGTTACGGCTTCCACGGTACCTCCCACAGCTTCGTTTCCAAGCGCGCTGCGGAGATCCTCGGCAAGAAGCCCGAAGATCTGAAGACCATCGTCTGCCACCTGGGCAGCGGTGCCAGCCTCTGCGCCGTTAAGTACGGCAAATCCGTCGATACTTCCATGGGATTCACTCCTCTGGAAGGTATCACGATGGGAACCCGTTCCGGCAGCCTGGATCCTGCTATCGTTGAATTCATCGCCGGCAAGGAAAACAAGACGGTTGCCGAGGTACTGAAGATCCTGAACAACGAATCCGGCGTACAGGGGATTTCCGGTGTTTCCCGTGACTTCCGTGATCTGGCGGATGCCGCCAAGGACGGCAATCAGCGCGCACAGGATGCTCTGGATGTATTCTCCTACAGAGTTGCCAAGTTCATCGGCTACTACGCAGCTGCCATGAACGGTGTGGATGTGATCGTATTTACGGCCGGTGTCGGCGAGAACGACAAGTCCGTTCGTGCCGCTGTGCTGTCCTATCTGGGCTATCTGGGCGTAACGCTGGATGAAAAGGCCAATGACTTCCGCGGTGAGGAGAGAATCATCTCCACGGCCGATTCCAAGGTCACCGCGGTGGTGGTGCCTACCAACGAAGAACTGGCAATCGCCCGCGAGACCGTGGCTATCGTGAACGCCTGAGATTGATAATATCTGGGACAGGCCCGGCGCAGGCCGGGTCTGTCTCTTATAGGGAGCGATGCCTCCCGGGGAGACAGCAGTTTGAAGGTCATTTTTATGGGAACGCCCGATTTCAGCGTTCCGGTTTTAGAAAAGCTGGCCGAGGCCGGCCATGAGATCGTTTTGGTGGTAACACAGCCGGACCGTCAGAAAGGGCGGGGGAAGGCTGTGCAGTATTCTCCTGTGAAGGAAGCAGCTTTGGCACACGGTTTTCCCGTGTTTCAGCCGGTAAAGCTGCGCCAGCCTGAAGCAGTGGCCGAACTGGCCGGGTATCCGGCAGATGTGGCTGTGGTCGTGGCATTCGGGCAGATCCTTCCCCAGTCCGTATTGGATATGCCGCGGCTTGGCTGTGTGAATGTCCATGCGTCGCTGCTGCCGATGTACCGCGGGGCAGATCCGATCCAGGCGGTGATCCTGGACGGCTGCGAAAAGACCGGCGTGACTGTGATGCAGATGGATGCGGGACTGGATACCGGCGATATTTTGATGCAGAAGGAAATCATGCTGGCACCGGATGAGACCGGCGGCAGCTTGTACGATAAATTGTCGGCGATGGGGGCAGAGCTGATTCTGCCTGCGCTGGAGGGGCTGGAAAACGGCACGCTCCGGCCTGTAAAGCAGGATGGCGAGACCTGTTATGCCGGGATGCTGCGGAAGGAAATGGGCGAGATGGATTGGTCGCGTTCCGCCGCAGTCCTTGACAGGCAGGTGCGCGGGCTGAATCCCTGGCCGAGCGCTTATACGAGATTGGACGGGAAATTGCTGAAGATATGGAAGGCAAAGGTCCTGCCGGAAACGGTCCCGCCCGCCAATGCGATCCCCGGTACGGTCCTGACCGTGAGCAAAAAGAGCTTTACGGTGCAGACCGGCGAGGGAATCCTGGAGGTCTTATCTCTGCAGCCCGAAGGAAAAAAGGCAATGGATACCGATGCTTTCCTGCGGGGCTATCCTTTGACGCCGGGAACTTTGCTCGGCCGGTAACAATCATTTGAAAACGGAGTGATCCATGACAGTCAGAGCCGTGTGCGAAAACATTCTGGAAGAGGTGCTGGAGAAGGACGGGCAGAGCCACCGTCTTTTGCAGCAGGCTTTCCGTACTCACCCGGAGCTGACTGCCAGAGACCGCCGTTTTGTGACAAGGCTGGTGCGGGGAACGCTGGAAGAGCTTCTGCTGCTGGATGAACGCCTGGCGCTCCTGATGAAGCTGCCGGTCCGCAAGCTGAAGCCTTATATCCGGACGCTGCTCCGACTCAGTCTCTATCAGCTCTTTTTTATGGAAGATGTGCCGGCCTCCGCAGTCTGCAACGAGGCTGTCAAGCTGGTGAAGGCCTCCCCTTACCGGGATCTGGCCGGTTTTGTCAACGGTGTGCTGCGCAGCGCCGCCCGCAGGGAAGCGTGGCCGGAGCCTTCGGAGGCAGCCCGCTGCCGGATGCCGCAGGAACTGCTTTCCTTGCTGCAGCAATATTGGGGCAGGGCCGATGCGGAGAGAATGTGCATGCATTTCCTGCAGCCCAGTCCTTTGACGGTGCGCATCAACCCTGCGAGAACGGATGCCGCAGCCGTCAGAGCTGCTTTTGAAGCCGGCGGGATGCTGTGCGGGGAAATCCCCGGCCTGCCGGAGGTGTTGTCGCTGCAGGCGCAGAAAGATCCTGCCGGGGAGGAAGCTGTCCCTTTTGAGCAGCAGACTCCTTTTCGGGACGGTCTGGTCCAGGTGCAGGATATCAGCTCTGTGCTGGCGGTCCGGGCAGCCGATCCGGGCGCCGGGATGCAGGTGCTGGATCTGTGTGCCGCGCCCGGCGGAAAATGTCTGCACGCGGCGCAGCTGATCGCGGCAGCGGAAAAAGACTGCGCGGTGCCTGTCCGCGGGTCCGTGCTGGCCTGTGATCTGACGGAACGGAAGGTCAGCCTGATCCGGGAAAATATCGCCCGCTGCGGCGCCGACAATATCCGTACGGAGGCTGCCGACGCGGCGGTGTTCCGGCCGGAAAGAGAAGGAAAATACGATCTGGTCATCGCCGACCTGCCCTGCTCGGGGCTCGGGGTGATCGGCCGGAAGCCGGAGATCCGCTACCGCGTGACGGGGGCGCAGATCCGGGAGCTTGCTGCATTGCAGAGGTCCATTCTGCAGAATGCAGTCCGGTATGTGAAGCCGGGCGGGCTTCTGCTGTTTTCGACCTGTACGGTCACAAAAGAAGAAAATGAGGAGAACGCGGCATATCTGCGGGGACTGCCCTGCCTGGAGCCGGTGGATTTTTCGGACAGGATGCCGGAATATCTGCGGCAGTATATCCGGGAGCAGACCTTGCAGCTGCTTCCGGGAAGGGAGGATACGGATGGCTTCTTTATCTGCCTGATGCGCAGAAAGCAGACGTCCGGAGAAAAATGACGGAACAGAAAAGCGATTTACGTTCCCTTTCCATGGAACAGATCCGGCAGCTCCTGACAGGCTGGGGCCAGCCATCCTTCCGTGCGGCGCAGCTGTTTGACTGGCTGCATGTGAAGATGGTGCGTTCCTTTGACGAGATGACCAATCTGCCCAAAGCGCTGCGCGGGCAGCTGGAGGAGCATTGCCGCCTGTCGAATCTGACGGCGGAGCGGCGCTATATCTCCCGACAGGACGGAACGCGGAAATATGTTTTCGTGCTTCCGGACGGAAATGCGATCGAAAGTGTTTTGATGCTGCATGATTACGGCACCACGGTCTGCATATCCTCACAGGTCGGCTGCCGGATGGGCTGCCGTTTCTGTGCCTCCACGCTGGAGGGACTGGCGAGAAATCTGCTGCCCGGGGAAATGCTGGAGGAAATTTACGAGATACACCGCGATATCGGACAAAGGATCTCTCATGTAGTGGTGATGGGAACCGGTGAGCCGTTGGACAACCGGGAAAATCTGCTGATGTTTCTGAAACTGCTGACCGATCCGAAGGGCTACGGGCTCAGCGAGCGGAACATCACGGTCTCCACCTGCGGTCTGGTCCCCGGAATCCTGGCGCTTGCGGAGGAAAAGCTGCAGATCACGCTTGCCCTTTCGCTGCATGCGCCCAACGATGCGATCCGCAGAACGATGATGCCGGTCGCGGAAGCTTATACGATGGAGGAAACTCTGGCCGCCTGCGATGAATATTTCCGGAAAACAGGCCGGCGGATGAGTTATGAATACAGTCTGGTGCGGGGAGTCAACGACCGCGAATGCGATGCGGCGGAACTTTCAAAGCGTCTGAGGGGGAAAAACTGTCATGTCAATTTGATCCCCATCAATCCCATCCGGGAGAGAAGCTACGAAGCACCGGAGGAAAGCCGGGCAATGGCATTTAAGTCAGTGCTTGAAAATAACGGAATCAATGCTACAATCAGACGGAAAATGGGCGCGGACATAGACAGTGCCTGCGGCCAGCTTCGTCTGAGGCGCAAGTCTGAAACGGGCAGCAGCCCGGGAGGAACGGAATGAGAGCAGCCATGCTGACAGATACGGGGCTCGTTCGGGGACACAATGAGGATGCTTATTGTGTCAGGACCGAGGCACTGGGAGCCCTGCCCAATCTGCTTCTTGTGGCGGACGGAATGGGCGGCCATCGGGGCGGGGAATATGCGTCCCGCTTTGTGGTCAGCCGTATGCAGAGCCTGCTGGAAGCATCGGAGCAGACGGAAGACATCCGGAGGCTTCTGGAAGACAGTCTGGACCGGGTCAATCGGGAACTTTTCGAGAAATCAGGGTCCACCCCGGAACTGCGCGGGATGGGCAGTACAGCTGTGCTTGCCGTGCTGGCCGGGTCGCAGCTGCATGTCCTGAATGTCGGCGACAGTCGGCTGTATCACTTTGACGGCTCGCTGCATCAGGTGACGAGCGACCATTCGTGGGTCGAAGAAATGGTTGCCAGAGGTGCTTTGCAGCGCACCGATCCGCTGTATGAGGCACGGAAAAATGTCCTTACACGGGCGGTCGGCGTAGATGCGGTCCTGGAATCGGATTATTACAGGCTGGAGGTCAGCCCCGGGGACCGGATCCTGCTTTGCTCGGACGGACTGCACGGATATGTGAGCAGCGAAGCGATCGAGGAAACGCTGGCACAGGCGGAGCATCCCGCGGCGGCAGTCCATCGGCTGATCGCCCTGGCCAACCAAAGCGGCGGCAAAGATAATATCACGGCAATTGTATGCAGTGTTGAATAAACGGAGATAATCATGCTGAAGAACGGAATCATGCTCGGCGACCGCTATGAAATTCTGGACCACATCGGTTCGGGCGGTATGTCTGATGTATATAAGGCCAAATGCAATGTGCTGAACCGGATGGTCGCCATTAAGGTGCTGAAACAGGAATATGCTGCCGACAAGGAATTTGTCGCCAGATTCCGCCGGGAAGCACAGGCGGCAGCCTGTCTGTCTCATCCCAATGTGGTCAGCATCTATGATGTTGCGGAGGACGGGGACATTTACTATATCGTCATGGAACTGATCGACGGTATCACCTTGAAAAAATATATCGAACGCAAGGGCAGTATGAATGTCCGCGAATCCGTGGAGGTGGCCATGCGGGTCGCCCGCGGCCTTTCCGCGGCGCATGCGCAGGGGATCGTTCACCGGGATGTGAAGCCGCAGAATATCATGATCTCCCGCGAAGGGAAGATCAAAGTGACCGATTTCGGCATCGCCAGAGTGGCTGCCGGGCAGACCATCCATGTCAATGCGATGGGAAGCGTGCATTATATCTCCCCGGAGCAGGCCAGAGGCGGATACTGCGATGAGCGGAGCGATATTTATTCGCTGGGCATTTCCCTGTTCGAAATGCTGACGGGACGGGTGCCTTTTGACGGCGATACGCCCGTGGTCGTAGCGCTGCGGCATCTGCAGGAAAAACCGGAAACACCGAAAAAATACAATTCCGATATCCCCGCCGGGCTGGAGCAGATCATTATGCGCTGCCTGGAGAAGAAGCCCGAAAACCGTTTCGAGAGCATGGAAGCGCTGCTGGAGGACTTCAAGCGATTCCTGAGCGAACCGGACAAGGTGGTCGCCGTTGTGCCCGTAAGTACTCCCGGAGAGGATGCTTCCGCGGCTGACGGGGAAGATGCGGCGGGAGAAGCCGGAGAGGAGGATGCACCCTCCGAAGATGAGGAACTGCAGTCCGCTTCCGAAGAAGAAACTCTGACGGAAGGGGCCGAAAAGGTCCTGAAAAGCCACCTGGAAGAGGAAGATGAAGCCGCACGGGCGAAAAAGGTAGATAATATCCTTTCCTACATGATGATCGGCGTGGGGCTTGTGATCCTGGTGGTGGTGATCGCCATCGTGTTCCGGGCCTGCGGTGCCTTGATCGGAACGATCGAGAGCCCCAAGATGCCGGATAAGAAAGAAGAACATACTACGTCTGTATCACCGTCTGAGACGGAAAAACCGACCGCAGCGCCGACGGAAGCACCGACTGAAGCGACAAAGCCGACGTCTGAGCCCACTGCGGCGCCGACGGAGGATCAGGCCGTGGAGCTGCCGTCTCTGCTGGGATATCCTTACCCCGATGCGGCCGCCATCCTGCAGGAATTGGGCCTGGTCGCCCTGCCGGAATTGGGAAGCGCGCCTTCGTCTTCCTACAGCGTTCTGGATGTGTATGATCAGCAGTATCCTGCGGGCAGCCGCCTGGAAAAGGGTACGACTGTCCTTCTCTGGGTCGTCGGCAGTACCGACACCGTTATCATTCCGCCTTCCATCGCGGGACTGTCCAGCGGGGAAGCCAAGCAGATCCTGAACAGTATCGGCCTGGCCGTGGAAGAAGAGTTCGGCTGGGTCAACAGCGATTATGTCCCTTCCGGCAAGGTAGCGGATACGACGCCTGAGCTGGGGACCGTGGTGGAACGCGGTACCGCCGTGAAGCTGCATCTGAGCCTGGGACCGGCCCCGAAGGTCACTGTCCCGGATATCACGCATATTGAAGAAAACGATGCATTGCTGGCTCTGAAAAAAGCCGGCCTGAAGCCGGGCTCGGTGACTTATGCTCACGATAATACCGTTTCGGAGAAGCAGATCATCAGCCAGTCTCCTTCCGAATTCAGTCAGGTCGCGGCAGACACCAAGGTGGATTTCGTGATCAGTCTGGGCCGTCCGATGCTGCCCGCGCTGATCGGTCTGACGCCGGAGGCGGCGGAAGAAGCCTTGACGGAACGCAGCCTGGCGCTGGGCACGACCACCTTGAGCTATTCCTCCAAGATCGAAAAGGGTCTTGTCATGGATGTGCAGAGCGAGAAGGGGATCGCGCTGGCGGAGGGAGATCTGCTGAAGGTCGGTGATGTGGTCAATCTGCTGGTCAGCCAGGGGCCGGAAGCCGTTCCGATGCCGAAAGTCCTGGATGAACTGGCTGTGGAAGTGATGGAACAGCTGACGGATCCTCAAAACGGGGAATTCGTCATCGAATGGACGAACGGCACCGAGCCGGGCGACAAGGACCGCATTATTGCCTGCGACGTGCAGGAGGGCGAGCCTGTCGAATACGGTTCGACCCTGAAACTGACCTTTGCGGCACCTGTCAAGGTACCTTCCGTATTTGCTCTCTCCGCGTCCGATGCGGAAGGCAAATTGAAGGCGCAGGGCTTTTCCGTCAAATATAAGGATGGCGCGCCGAAGGATCTTTCTACGGCCGGCATCATGACCGTTTTGCCCGCTGCCGGGACGGAAGTGGGTTACGGACGCGAACTGGTACTGACCTACACGGAGAATTACTATATCGCCGTGCCGGATGTGATCGGCAAGAGCCCCGCAGAAGCGAAATCGATGCTGGAAGGCCTCGGTCTGACCGTTTCCGTAGGGTCATACGGCGAAGGTGCGTATGTCAGCGATGTGAATCCGGCTCCCGGGACGGTGCTTACCAAGGGACTGACCGTGACGCTGACGATTTCCTATCCTGCGCCGCCGACCGAGCCGCCGACGGAACCGCCGACCGAGCCGCTGACGCCGGAAACGGGCGCCGAGGAAGCGCCCGCGCCGGAAGCTCCGGACGCCTCCGAAAGCTGAGCGGGGAAGTCCATGGATCGGGAACTATTGCTGAAAGGCAAAATCATTAAAGGCATCGGCGGATTTTACTATGTCCATGACGGCATGGGAAGCGTATATGAATGCCGTGCGAAGGGGATCTTCCGCAACCGCGACGAAAAGCCGCTGGTCGGCGATAACGTCCTCTTTTCCGTAACGGATGAAGAAAAAAAAATCGGCAGGGTAGATGAACTTCTGCCGCGGAAAAATGCCGTCATCCGTCCGGCGGTGGCGAACTGCGACCAGGCACTGATCCTGGTGACTGCCGCGGCCCCCGCATTTCACCCGGGCCTCCTGGACCGCTTCCTTCTGTGGATGGAGTGGCAGGAAATACCGACGGTCATAGGCATCAACAAGATCGATCTGGATACCGAAAACAAGCGGAGCGAGATCGAAGCGATCTACGGACCGGCGGGATATCCGGTGCGCTGCTTCAGCTGCAGGACGGGAGAGGGTACGCAGGAGCTGCGGGAGATACTTCTCGGCAAAACCACCGTGCTGGCCGGTGCCAGCGGAGTGGGAAAATCTTCCCTGCTGAACTGTCTGGTGCCGGAAGCTCTGATGGAGACCGGAATGCTCAGCAGAAAGCTGGAGCGCGGCAGACATACCACGCGGCATTCCGAATTCTTCTTCATGACGGAAGATACTTATCTGCTGGATACGCCCGGCTTTACCTCTTTGATGGCGCCGGAAACGGAGGAATATGAACTGAAGCACTATTTCCCCGAGTTCCTGAAGCCTGCGGAGCTCTGCCGTTTCCCCGACTGCGTGCATGTGGGCGAGAAGGAATGCGGCGTCAAAGCCGCCGTGGCGGCAGGAACGATCCCTGCCAGCCGGTACGAGAGCTATCTGCAGGTGTATGATGAAAGAAAAAACCGCCGGCGTTTCAGCTAGCGGATAAAACCGGCATCGATGCCGGGAAAAACAGGCGCGGCCGGGTGCCGCAGCCGCTAAGGAGACCAGTTATGAAAAATATTTTATCCCCTTCGATCTTATCTTCCGATTTTGCACATCTGGCGGATTCTCTGGCAGTTGTCGTGGATGCCGGCGCGGAATATCTGCATATCGACGTGATGGACGGCGCATTTGTGCCCAGCCTTTCCTTCGGTATGCCCATCGTCAAAGCGATCCGCCCCACGACGAAGGCCGTGCTGGATACGCATCTGATGATCGAGGACCCCGACCGGTATCTGGAGGATTTCGCCAAGGCCGGTTCCGATATTATCACGGTCCATGCGGAAGCCTGCCGTCATCTGGATCGGACCATCCAGAAGATCCATGCGCTCGGCTGCAAAGCCGGTGTCGCCCTGAATCCCGCAACGCCCCTTTCCGCGCTGGAATGGGTGCTGCCGGAAGTGGATATGGTGCTGCTGATGTCCGTGAACCCGGGCTTCGGCGGACAGGCCTATATCCCTTATATGGACAGGAAGATCGCAGCGATGCGCGCCATGATCGATGCCTCCGGCAAGGCGATCGACCTGGAAGTGGACGGCGGCGTCAAGCTGGGCAATGTAAAGCGCGTGGTAGATGCAGGCGCAAATGTTATCGTAGCCGGTTCTGCGGTATTTGACGGGGATCCCGCCGAAAAAGTGCGTGAATTCCTGCGGATCATGGGCTGATGACGGCCCGGAAGCAAAAAAAACGGTGCGGCAGGAGCAGGAGGCTTTGGTGCCTCCTTCTTGCCGTGCTTCTTTTTTGTTCCGGCTGCGGGCATAAGGCCGGGCTGCGCGAGGGCGAGCTGTTTTCCATGGGCGGATCGGTCTGCAGCACGGGAGAAATGATGCTTTACGTTCTTTCGGAAAAGGCCATTTTTCATGAGGCCGGGTCTGCCCTGTGGGATAAGCCCGTGGGAGAAAGCCGCTTTGAGGATCATTTGAAGGATTCCCTGTACAGCTATCTGGAACAGCTGTTTTTGATGGATGCCGCGGCGCAGTCCGAAGGGATCAGGCTGGGAGATGCGGAAGAAGAGAAAGCGGATGCGGCGGCAGCTGCCTATCTGAATGTTCTTTCCGAGGAGACCCGGCAGCAATGGGGCATCACGGAGACCGTTGTCAGGGAGGCCTGCCGGCGCTATCTGCGGGCGATGATCTATTACCGGAAGGTGATGCACGAAACGCAGGTGGAGATATCCGAAGAAGAAGCCCGGGTGATCCGAATCCAGATCGTCGAGGTGGATAAGTCCCTGGGGCTTTCCGCCGCACAGGATCTGCTGGCGAAGATCAATGCCGGTACGGCGCTGGGGGATGCCCTGAAGGATGTGCCGGGCGCCGTGACACACCGGGAAAATGCCGTGCGGGGACAGTACGAGGAAAGCTTTGAAAAGCTGGTCTTCTCCCTGCGCACGAACAAATGGTCCCCTGTCATTCCGGGAAAAGATAAATATTATCTGGTCCAGTGCCTGAAAACGAATCTGCCGGAAGATACTGCCGTCAACCGCCGGAAAATGGAACGGGAGGCTTACCGCGAAGCTTTGCAGCAGCGGCTGGAGGAGATCAGCGAGAAGTCGGAATACATCTATAATCCGGATATATGGGAGGCTGTGGACCTGAGCGGGATCTCCGCGCAGCAGGCAGTCAATTTCTTCGATTATGCGGCCCTGATGGGCGACGGAGAATAGGAGAGAAAGCATGGGAGCGATCACGGGAGAGTGGCTGGAAAAGCTGGCTCCGGAATTCAAAAAACCGTATTACAGAGAACTGTACAGCGCCGTACAGCAGGCATATGCGTCGAAAACCGTATATCCGCCTGCCGCGGAACTGTTTTCCGCGTATGAGGCAGCGCCTCTGTCCCGGGTCAAGGTCGTGATCCTGGGGCAGGACCCTTACCATGAGCCCGGGCAGGCCCATGGGATGTGCTTTTCCGTGAAGCCGGGCGTGGAAGTGCCCCCTTCACTGGAAAATATATACAAAGAGCTGCACGACGACCTTGACTTCCGCATCCCGAATCACGGATATCTGATGCAGTGGGCCGAGCAGGGAGTATTGCTGCTCAATACCGTCCTGACGGTGGAGCAGCACCGGGCCGGCTCGCACCGGGGCATCGGCTGGGAGAAATTTACGGATGCGACCATCCGTGTCCTGAACGAGGAAGACCGCCCGATCGTGTTCCTGCTTTGGGGCAGACCGGCGGGAGAGAAGGCTGCCATGCTCACGAATCCCAAACATCTGGTGCTGCAGGCACCGCATCCCAGTCCGCTTTCCGCCTACCGGGGATTTTTCGGCTGCAGACATTTCAGCAAAACGAACGAATTCCTGGAGAAGAACGGTCTGGAGCCCATTCACTGGCAGATAGAAGATATTCCCTGATACAGAAAAAAGGCGTCCGGCCGGGCGGCTTTTTTGATGGGGAGGGGGCTTCCGGGGCGGCTGGGAAAACCGGTGCGGGGGGGCATCGTTTTGTCACCCTCT
>JAZLHR010000028.1:0-2816 GCA_045616945.1 Lachnospiraceae bacterium
TGCGGGCCCGATAAGCTGCCTGTGGCAACACTTTGGCAACATTTTCCGCAAATCCAAAGAATAAGAGCGAACTGATTTCTGAAAAATCGGTTCGCTCTTATTTTATTTGTCCTTCAGCGCGTCTGTCAGGAAGTCGCTGAGGCCCTGCGGTATCACCTTTGCATGACGCTGCGTAGTATCGAATTCGGGATACCGATACCGCCAGCGGTCGTACTCATCACGGGTGATTTCGCCGCGCTCGAGTTTGTCCGCCTGCTCGTGCCATGCATAAAGCATCCTGTTCAGCTCATCCGCGTCACGTCCGGCATCGGGAGAAACCTGCAGACAAACCTTGCCGTCGGCTTCCGTGATGTGCAGGCCGTACAGGTCTTCAAGCGCAAAGAGAGTGTGCATGAGTCCCGTATAGGAATCAATGTCCGGAACCCGGAGAGCAATCGGCGATACATCCAGTACGGAAGCTAACTGTTCTGTCAGATCCGACTTCGGAGTGCGGTTGCCGGATTCATACTGCGCCATGCGGACATCTGCACCGGATTCGGGAAAGCCGACGGACAATCCGAGATACTTCTGTGTCATGCCGCGCAGATTACGGAAAAAGCGAATTCGTTCACCTGTAGCCATAAAAAATCTCCTTCTGTGTAGATGAGATACAGTATAACAGAAATGTTTAAGTTTGTCAATAGAACTTTAACAAATTTATTTAAGAAAAGGAGGAAAAACACTTGACTTTCCGGTTTTGACCTGCTATAATCAGGACAGACTTAAACAAATACGTTAAAGTATAAGGATAAGTCGTCCGGAAGAACAACGATCCTTCTGTGCCGGGCAACCGGCGAGCCGCTCCATAGATGCGCGAAGACCTCCGAAAGGAGCGAGCGGGAAACATCGGGTGGGAAATCCCGGCCGGTAACCGGGAAAGGCGATGACAGCAGAGGGTGGAAACTCCCCATCAGTCACAGTCCGAGCGTGATAAAACCGTCGCAGGCAATGAGATGTGAGGCTTCGTAAGTCAATCGGAGAAAATTGAACTTTGAGCGCTTGACCAAAGCGGTTCTTCAAAAAACAGAAGCGCCCCAACAACGGGTGAAGTCTACACTTTTTAAGAAAGAAAGGGAAAACATTATGGGAGAAAACAACTTTATGACCGCGGAAGATGTAGCGCAGGAGCTTGGAATTTCCAAGGCATATGCCTACAAAATCATCCGCGTCCTGAACAGTGAGCTGGAAAAGCTCGGGTACCGAACCATCGGCGCGAAGGTAAACAGACAATACTTCCGGGAGAGATACTTCTACCACGGAAATGCAAAGGGGGATTTATATGGCGGTAATCAAGGATGAAAAAACGGGAACCTGGCGTGTGGTCTACCGCTACACGGATTGGGACGGAAAACGGAAGCAGTCGCAGAAGCGCGGGTTTACGACCCGCCGTGAAGCACAGGCATGGGAGCGGGAACAACTGGTCATGCGGTCTTCGGATATCGATATGACGTTCCAAAGCTTCTATGAGCGCTATAAGGAAGACAAACAGTCGCGCCTTAAACAGAACACATGGGAAATGAAGGACAATGTCGTTCAGACAAAGATCATGCCCTATTTCGGAAAGCTCAAATTGAGCAACATTACAGCGCAGCAGATCGTTGCATGGCAGAACAAGCTGCTGGCTTATCGGGATGAAAACGGAAAACCGTATTCGCCCGTATATCTCAGAACAATCCACAATCAAATGAGCTGTATCTTCAATCATGCGGTACGGTTCTACGGCTTGAATGCCAATCCCTGCCTGAAGGCCGGAACACTGGGCAAGAAGAAAAACAGGGAAATGCTGTACTGGACGAAAGAAGAATACCTGAAATTCGCGGAGCAGATCATGGATAAACCTGAAGTATACTATGCCTTCGAAATGCTCTACTGGTGCGGCATCCGCGAGGGTGAGCTGCTGGCGCTGACGCCTGCGGATTTCGATTTTGAGAGGCGCACGGTGACGATCAGCAAATCCTATCAGCGGATCGATAAGCAGGATCTGATCACAACGCCCAAAACGGAAAAGAGCAACAGGACGATCAAAATATCAAAGTTTCTGGCAGAGGAAATCCGCGACTACATAAAGATGCTGTACGGACTCCGGGAACATGACAGAATCTTCACCCTTTCCAAGTACTGTTTGGAACGCGAGATGAAACGCGGATCGGCGGCAGCGGGCGTGAAGAAAATCCGTATTCACGATCTGCGTCACAGTCATGTATCACTGCTCATCGATATGGGCTTTTCCGCAACGGCGATTGCGGACAGGGTCGGTCATGAGAGTATCGATATCACACTCAATTATGCCCATCTCTTTCCTTCCCGGCAGATCGAGATGGCGGACAGACTCGATATGGAAAGGGGGATCGGAAATGACGGCAAAAACACTTGATACGCACAACCGCCACAGAAACAAGACCATAGCGTTTCGGATGTCGCCCGAAGAGGCGGATGAACTCGATGTCCTCGTCAAGCTCTCGGGGCTTGAGAAGCAGACATACATCATCAACCGCCTCATGGGCAGGGATATTGTGGTACAGGGTAATCCAAGGGTTTACAAGGCACTCAAGGAGGAACTCGGCGCGGTCAGAGAGGAGCTTACACGGCTCACTGCCGGAGACAGTCTGCGCCCCGAACTTATTGAAACCATACAGATGATCGCGAAGATCATGGACGGAATGAAAGGGGAAGGCCTATGACGGATAAAGAAAGGGCTGTCCGCAATACGTCTGCTGCAACAGACGGCGGGCAGCCAATCACCATAAAACACAATGATATTATACCACATGACAGTG
>JAZLHR010000029.1:0-28281 GCA_045616945.1 Lachnospiraceae bacterium
ATCAGGAAAACCACGCCAACAGCGATAATAGCCAGCGATACAGCAATAAAAACGTTCCTGCCTTTCGGCGACATTTTTTTTGGCTCCTCCGACCGGATCCCGGGCCATCCTTTTTCTTCTCTTGTCTTCTTGTAAACGGACAAGCAGATCTCCGACTACGTACGTGATACGAAGGGAATCAGGGTAACCGGACTTTATATCGCACAGACGAAACGCAAGTATGGTCTGCCGATCGGGGAGAAAAAACCTGAGGGGCAAGGGCATAAAGTAACGTGCCCGCCGGACAAGGAAAAGGCGATCCTGGATGCGTTCCGACACTTCAAAATGCTTCCGAATAAAGTCGACTAACTTTGATTTTTGATGTTATTCCAAGTCAAAAACCAAGTGAAAATGCAGCATCGAGCAACGGGGAGAAATCGCGAAAACGTTATATATATAAAGAAAATCGAGTCAACCAGTTTCCATCATTTGAAGATGTACGTCGAGACATGCGCCCTGCTGTCAAAAAACGTGTGAAATGATCTTTATGAAGAACGGCTGTGCTTAGCTGCCAAGGCCCCGTCCCTTTGACGATGCAAAGGAGTCAATAATATGAATCTGTTTTATAAACTTTTCAAACAGGACCCGAATACAAGAGAGGGCATCATTGTAACGACATCAGGAATGGGAATTCTGGTGAATCTGCTGATTGCCGTGACCAAGATCGTTGTCGGTCTGATTTCCTCTTCTATTGCGATTATATCAGAAGGTGCCAATAACGCCGGAGATGCATTAAGCTCAGTTATGGCATTAATAGGGGCAAAGCTGGCAAAGAAACATCCGGACGAAAAGCATCCGTTCGGATACGGCAGAATAGAGTATCTCTGCGGACTGGTTATCGCTGTTGTGATACTGGTCACCGGAATTGAACTGCTGATCGGTTCGGCGAAACGTATATTCCATCCGGAAACGCTGCATATTTCCTATATCGCACTTGTTCTGGTGGCATTATCTGCGGCAGTTAAATTTTTTCTTGGAAATTATACCGTCAGGATGGGCAGGAAGGTCGGATCCACAGCGCTGGAAGCGGTAGGTACTGACTGCAAAACCGATTGCTTTGCTTCCATCATAACTATCGTGTCAGCATTGATCTTCCTTGTATTCAAATGGAATGTGGATGCTTATGCCGGTGTCATCACCTCTTTGCTGCTTATCAAGGCAGGGGTGGAAGCACTGCGGGAAACGCTCAGTGAGATCCTCGGACGTCCCGGAGATAAGGAACTGGCCGCAAAGCTTTATAAAGAGATCCGCAGTACAGACGGAATTCTGGCGGCAGTGGATATGATGCTGCATAACTACGGGCCGGAAGCCTGGTCAGGTTCAGTCAATGTGGAAATCGATCACAAGAAAACTGTGGGTGAGATCTATCAGTTCCTGCATGAACTTCAACTCAGAATAATGCATGAATATCATGTGACCATGGTATTTGGTGTGTATGCTGTTGATTATGACGGTGAATACATGAAAGAACTGAGAAAAACGATTGCCGGATTTATCAGAAAGCAGGAACATGTGAAGAGCTTTCATGCAGTATATATTGATCAGAGATCCGATAAGATATATTGCGATTTTATCGTTGATTATGAGCTGAAGGACTGGGAAGAACTTAAGAAAGAGTTTGAGCAATATATGGCAGAGAAATATACCGGTAAGGAAATTGTCCTTACGATCGAAACGGAATATGTCTGAGAGAGCGGCTATGAACATAACAAAGAAAGCCGAATAACACAGAAGAACCGTCCCTCTGTGTTCGTGCCAATGCGCAGGGCGGAACGATCTATATCGGAATTGATGACAGAGGAAATGTAACCGGTGTAAAGAATGCCAAAAAGCTTATGGAAGATATTCCCAACAAAATCCAAACAGGCCTTCCAATGCGATAGCAAAATACCTTGAAAACCATGGTATTCACAAGATCGCAAGGCAGAACGGAAAGAACCCTCTGTTTGATGCCGCTTTGATTCGCCGGATACTCAATAATCCGGTGTATAACGGAAAAATTGCCTATGGCAGAAGAACGACTGAAAAGGTTCACGGAACAAGGAATGAATACCGTCAGGTCGAACAGGACGATTTTCTTTTAGTGGACGGCTTGCATGAAGCTCTTATTCCTAATGATGCATGGGAAGCGGCTCAGATCAAGCTCGTATCACAGGCAAAGAAATATAAGTGTGTAAATCAGGGGAAGGATGAAAAAGTACATCTTCTCTCTGGTATTGTTAAATGTCCTATCTGCGGTGTCGGAATGTACGGGAACAAGAGTATCAAGCACAAAGCAGACGGAACGAAATACAAGGACTTTTTCTACTACGGCTGCAAGCATCGTCAGATGACGCGAGGCCATAAATGCACCTACAAGAAGCAGATCAACGAAGAACTTCTTGACGATGCCATTGCAGAGATCATTGCAAAGCTGGTCAGCAATCCGAAGTTTGCTTCCATGATGCAGAAAAAGATCAATGGCAGGAAATATTCAACTGGAGACTTCAGGGCAAAGGCGGTATGTACGTTGTAGATACCTATCTGCCTGCGATTTGCGAGAAGTATTCTGTTTCAATGGATTCTATCTTTAAGCTTGTTAATCACAATGGCACCTTTCTGAACAGATATAAATGGGCTTGATGTCTAAATCTCAGCAAACACGAGACAGATATATTCCCGTGTTATGCGGACATTCACGGCATCGTCTCGACCCATCCAGAGGCTGCGGTTCTTTTGTCCCGAACTTAGATTGGGACCGAAAGCATTCTCAGACTCTTCCCGAGGAGATTTTCCTTGCTGTGGGCATTTTGCCGAACGGGAAAATCATAATCTGTCCGGCAGTTGGAACGCCTCACCGGGATCAACCGCGGAGTCATCCGGTAACAAAAGTTGTCAGCGAGAACCGTCCCCTGTGACACGCGCTGACACAAGGAGGGAATTATGCATTTGACGATTTTTCAATGGTATCTTATCGGGATCAATATTGCGGCGTTCGGCCTCTATACGGCAGACTTATGCATCTTTAAAAAGACCGGAAAAGAAATAAGGCCGCAGGGGCTGTTAAAGTGCGCAACGACTTTCGGCGGCGCACTCGGCACCCTGATCGCGTCCCTGATCTGGGACCGGAAGCTGAATAAGATCAACATGATGTCGCGGATCTATACGATCTTTTGGCTGGTGCTCCAGGGCATTTTGGTTTTCTCTTTATACGGACCGAACAAAGAGCAGACAGCTGCCCTTTGTTCCGCCTTTTATCACGATCACAAGATCTTATGCCTCTATCTGGCAGGCATCAATGCGGTGACATTCATTGCGTTTGCAATCGATAAAATAAAGGCCATGAACGAAAAATGGCGGATCCGGGAGGTCGTTCTTTTAGGTCTGGCGCTGATAGGCGGCGCGGCCGGCGGCCTTTTGGCCATGGATCTGTGCAATCATAAAGTCAAATCGACACATTTTATGAACGGTGTCCCGCTTATGATCATCCTGCATCTGATACTGATCATATGCTGGGGGATGGGCGTATTCGCGTAAGCGATCCGATCCCGGCGCACCGAAAAACGGGGACGGCCCCTTTGTCCGCATCGGCAAAGGAACCGTCCCCTCTTTTTTCGCCGGGCCGGAGCATCAGCCCCAGGAATCGATCAGGTCCAGCGCCTTTTGACGGGGCGCCGCCGGGAAGGAATCCTCCAGGGTCATGATCTTGACCGGCTTCAGGTAATTGAAATAGTTCGTGATCGTCACGCACATGGTATCGGTGGAGGCATGGATGAACATACCGTTTCCGATATACATGACCACGTGGCTGATATTGCCGCCGCCGGGTGCATAGAAGATCAGATCGCCCGGCTGCATTTCCTCGGCACTGACCTGCCGCCCGTAATTCGACTGGGAGGCGCTGTAATGCGGCAGATTGATCCCGAGAACATCTTTATAGACCGAAAGCACAAAGCCGGAACAGTCGACACCCACACCGAGCTGCGTGCCCGCCCACACATAAGGCGTTCCGAGCCAGTGCATGGCATATTCGACCAAAGCCCTGCGGCGCGGCTCCGTGGGAAGCTTGAAGGTTTCTGCGCCCGGATCGATCTGCGGTGAGGGCTCCTGCACTGCCGGATATACCGGCACATAATAGGATACCGGGATCAGCGAAATAGCCGTCGGAAGGGCATATTCGATATCCACCACATCCCGCCGCACATAGCCGTACACGGGAGAATGCTGGCCGCCTTCACCGGACTCTTCTTCTCCGAAATACACGCAGACCCATTCCTTGCCGTCTTCTCCGGTCACGATCTCCGAGAAAGTATATTCCGTGCCTTTGAACAGGATCGTAATCACATTGTCCAGATTGGCCGTCGAAGTCGTACGGCGCATACGGACGCCTTCATTGACACGCACCTTCACCTTGTGCGTGACATGGCTGAGCACCAGCCATTCCGCGTCCTCGCCGGTCATGATATACTTTTTGGCCACATATACGCCCTTTAACGACCCGCTGTCGACCTGATAGAAATCGCCTTCTTCGCCGATAATGTTCACCGCATGGAAGGGAAGCAGCGTCCCGACGATATTATCACTGCCGAGTTCCGGCGTATTGCGGACATTCAGATATCCGTAAGTTGCATTCACATTTTTCGGATCCACAAAGATCCCGAGGTTCGGGAAATCACGGTAGGCGACCAGCCGTTCATCCGCGGGATCCAGATCCCGCAGCGTATAGTGATGCTCGTTCTGCGCGCCGACAAAGCGGATCTCTTCCCCGTTTTCCCACCACTGCGCCACCAGATATCCGTTGACCAGCGGCAGGGTCCCGTCGTAGTTCGTCTCTTCCCCGTTCAGCGTATAGTACCGGATGTCCGCCGGAGAGAAGGACGTCCCGTTCAAAAGTACTTCGAACTCACCGAATGCATGGATACCGCCCAGATCTTCGCAGACGGCTTCGAGCGGCGCACTCAGGCAGATTTTCGGCAGGGCATAATTCACGTCCGCTTCCCGGACACCGCTCCGGATGACTGCCTTCACGCCCTCATCAAAGCTGCAGCCTTCCCGAAGGTACAGCTTCGTCAGGCGCGGCGCGGCATTCACGACATCCGCATGGACGGTACATTCCTGCAGGGAAACATCCGCTCCGATGCCCCTGACCTCCAGGCCCTCCGCCAGGTCGCAGCCGCTCAGGGAAAGCTGCGAGGTGCTGCCGGTCCCGTCCTCCTTCGTTTCCCCGGAGGCAAGGACTGTCAGCGTGCTTTGGAACCCGCAATGCTCAAAGCGCAGCGAACCGCTGCTGCCATCGACAAATACAGGCCCGCTGAATTCCGTATCGGAGATCAGCTGCTCTGCGGCAGGGTCCAGCAGGAAAAGGGGCGGTGCATCCTTTCCGCCGATCGTACATTCCGCCTTCAGGAACTCTATCTCCGTCCCGTTTTCCCACCAATGCGAGACCAGATATCCGTCCGTAACGGGATATTCCGTATCCATCGAAAGCAGGAGATCCTTCGGGAGCAGGATCCCGTTGACCGACAGATATTCCATATCATCCTGGGTATATGTCTTTCCGTTAAAGGTGATCGGGACGCCCGGCTTTCCGTACACGGCACCGAGGTCTTCCGCCTCTGCCGTCAGCGGGATCGAGGTGACAAAGCGCGGCAGGACATAATCCGCCGTGGCTTCCTTGACGCCGCTCCGCAGGATCGCCGTCACGCCTTCGTCCAGCACACATTTTTCATCCAGATGGACCTGCGTGCCTTCCGCTGCGAGGCAGATGACGGAATCCGTAAAATGACAGTTCAGGAAACGGATCACCGCATGATCGCCCTCGACCGTCACCCTGGCGTCAAAGGTCATATCCGACACGGTACGGTCCTCTCCGCTTTCCAGACGGTACGCATAGACCGTCTCGGGGACCTCGGTCAAAGAAGCCTCTGTCGGAGAAGCCTCTGTCGGCTTGGTTTCCCGCGTCTCTTTCGGCGTCTCCTCATCCGTTTCGTTTTGTGTTTCTATCGTATCGCCGCAGGCCGCCAATCCCAGAAAAAGCGCCGAGAAAAGCAGAAAGGCAATACAGCATTTACCGATTTTCTTCATAAAACGATTAAAAACCTCCAAAACGGTATCAATACCATTCTCCGGCAGGCATTATACTACCCCGGCGACCCTGTGGCAAGTTTTTTCTCGGAAGGAAGCCGCTTCGGCACCTTTCCCGGGTATCAGACCCGTCCGGCGCCGCCGCAGACCGGCGCAGCAAAGCCGCAAATGACATCCGCAGGCACGAAAAGAGGCGGCCGCAGCCGCCTCAGATCTTATTGAAAGAACCCGAATTCCGGATTTCGTATATCCCAGGACAGGTAGATGCAGATAATCAGCAATGACATGGCAAGCAGGCTCAGCGCAGCCGTCAGGATCCAGGGCTGCACTTTCTTCTGGTTGGCCTCGGATTCCTTTCTGTAATAATCCAGGGCTGTATGAGCCTGATTCAGCCTGTCTTCCTTTTCGGCGACGGTTTTTTCCAGATACTCTATCTTCTGTTCACTGAACCGGGCTTCCACTTTCAGCTCCGCCAGCTGCCTGATGAACTCCGCCTCTTCGGGGGCGGCTGTCGGATTTTCTATCCCGAACACCGCGTCGATGGAGATCCCCAATACCGCGCAGATATAGCCGGTGGTATAGATCGTTGTTGCTTTGGAGCGTTCGGAGAAAAAATTGTTGACCGTATTGACGGAAAAATCCTCGATCCCGAAACGCTCGGAGATCTTATTGCAAATATCCTGGTTCGTATACCCGAGGCGGTTGCGTGCCGCCTTGCACATATCCTTGATGCGGGTGTGGACGCTGACGGAACCGCCCTCATCCAGTACAACTTTTTCTGACATGGGACAATCTCCTTTCCAATCTGTTTGGAGGCTTTGGCAGGCAAAATACCATTTCTTCCTGTTTTGAGAAAATCGGAAATTCTTCCAGCCGAACTGGAAAGAATCGGTTTGCAATCGGCAGACCGGCTCTGCTATGTTGAGGCCGCAAGGAAAAAACGCACAGGAGGTACAAACCGATGGGCCGCTTCTCCCACCTGCCATTATATCAGGCACGGTAAAACCTGTCAAAACCAAAAAACTTTACAAGAAGGGAGAACAATCATGAAACTTCACTTTTTCTACTGCACCGTCTGCAAAAAAATCATCGCCGTCCTCACTGACACCGGTACGCCGACCATCTGCTGCGGCAAGCCCATGCAGGAACTGATCCCGAACCGGACGGACGGTTCCTACGAAAAACATGTACCGGTCTTTTCCGAAGCAGGCCGCACCGTTACGGTAAAAATCGGCAGCGAACCGCATCCTATGGAAGAAAGCCACAGCATCCTCTGGATCGGGCTCCGCAGCACCCGCGGCTTCCAGCTGAGGGAACTGCATCCCGGCGATCTGCCGGAAGCCGTCTTCTCTCTCGCACCCGGAGAAAGCACGCAGGAAGTATATGCCTACTGTAATCTGCACGGGCTGTGGTGCTCCGAGCCGAAGTCGGATATCCGGGTCGTTCGGTAAGCCCCCGGGGCAGGGTATCTTACGATCACAAAAACAGGAAACGGAGGGAAAAACAGTGAAGACTAAAAATGAACGCACCAAACGGATTTTTACGCTGATCGCCGCCATCCTGATCCCCCTGCTCGTCGGCAGTTTTTCCGCTCTCCTGACCGCCGGGGATATGGACATCTACGATACGGTGTACCGTCCCGCTCTCGCCCCGCCCGGCTGGCTTTTCCCGATCGTCTGGACGGTCCTGTACGCACTGATGGGGCTGGCATCCTACTACATCTTCATTTCGGACGCGGAACCCGAAAATAAGCGCAGCGTACTGCTGCTCTACGCCGTCCAGCTGGCCATGAATCTGTTCTGGTCCACGCTTTTCTTCACCTATCACCGCTTCGTGATCGCACTGATCTGGCTGCTGGTGATGTGGGTCCTGATCCTGATCTGCACGATCCGCTTCTTCCTGATCCGCCGCGCTGCCGGCCTGATGATGAGCGCTCTGCTCCTGTGGACCACCTTCGCGGCATACCTGAACCTCAGCTACATCAGATGACAGCTTTCCCCGCACACATTCATATCTGACAGAAAGGAGACATTATGAGAAGCATCACTACACTCAGCCTGCAGTACGCCCACCGTTTTTACGGTTTCCGCGGAGAGGCCCGGTACCTGCACGGCCACACCGGCACGCTCACGCTGGAAGTGGAAGACTCGGTCAACCCCGGCGTCAATATGGTTTTCCCCTGCAACGAGATCCAGAAGATCGCATGGAGCGTCCTGAAAAATTTCGACCACGCACTGATCCTGCGGGAAGACGATCCTCTGCTTCCCGCCATCCTGCAGGTCTATGAAGAAGAGGGGATCCGCAGCGGCAGCCCGCAGAATCTTATGAAAGGCCCTGCCTTCCGCACCAAACTGGCAGCTGCCTACCCCGAGTGCCGCCTGGTCGTGACCAAAGAGACCATGACCGTCGAGGGCATGATCAAGATCGTATATGACCTGCTGAAGGACCGGCTGCCCATTGCCAAAATCACCTTCACCAGCGGTGTCAATGCCGCCAGTCAGGAATATGAGGCTGCCGGAACGCTGGACCGCTGCCCGCTCTGCGGCGTCGCGCTCAGGGAAACCGGTGTCTGCCCCAAGTGCGGATACCGCAGCGGCTGCGATGATTCCTGCCTGACCGAGATCTTCCTGGATACCTGAAGGACCTTCTGCCGCGCCGAAACCGCGGCAGGTCCCCGCAAAAAGCTGTCTGAAAAGGAACGCCGGACCGCATCTGGTCCGGCGTTTCCGTCTTTCTTGACACCGCCTCTGCCGCATGATACCATACCAGCCGGACGCAGTCCCCGCAGCAGGCATTTTCCCCGCGGGCGGAACGTTCACGAACGGAGATATCATGGAAAACGAACATAAAAGGCGCATACATTACGCAGGAAAATATCCGAAGCGCTTCGATGAAAAATACAAGGAGCTGCAGCCGGAAAAATATACGGATATCGCGGAACATATCAAAAGCAAGGGGATGACCCCCGCGGGGACCCACGTTTCCATCATGGTCGGCGAGATCCTGGATGTACTGGCCATCCGGCCGGGCGAACGAGGTGCCGACTGCACCTTCGGTTACGGCGGCCATACCGAAAAAATGCTGGAAAAGCTGTGCGGCAGCGGGCATATCACCGCACTGGACGTGGACCCCATCGAATCGGAAAAATCCAAAAAAAGACTCCGCGATAAAGGATATCCCGAGGAGATCCTGAGCGTGGAGCTGACCAATTTCCGCAATATCGACCGCGTAGCGGAGCAATACGGCAAATTTGACTTTCTGCTGGCGGATCTGGGCGTTTCTTCCATGCAGATCGACAACCCGGAACGCGGCTTCACCTATAAGGCCGACGGTCCGCTGGATCTCCGCCTGAATCCGCAGGCGGGCGTTCCCGCGCACGAGCGCCTGCAGGAGCTTTCCTGCGAAGAGATCGAAGACCTGCTCCGGGAAAATTCCGATGAACCCTACGCACGCGAGATTGCCCGTGAGATCACTGCCAGACGCCGCTCCGGCAAGCCCGTCACGCGCACCCGCGAAATGTACGAGGTCATTTCCAAAGCGCTCTCTTCCCTCCCGGAAAAGGAAAGGAAGGACGCCGTGAAAAAATCCTGCGCACGCGTTTTCCAGGCGCTGCGCATCGACATCAACCGGGAATTCGAGGCGCTGTACGAGCTTTTGGAAAAGCTTCCGGCAGTCATGAACCCGGGCGGACGCATCGCGGTCCTGACCTTCCATTCCGGAGAAGACCGTCTGGTCAAAAAATCGTTCAAAATGCATTATCAAACCGGAGAATATGCCGCCGTCTCCGCGGACGCCATCCGTCCCTCCGCCGAAGAATGCACGCAGAATCCCCGCGCCAGATCCACCAAGCTGCGCTGGGCCGTCCTGAAAAACGGCTGACCGGAGCGCCGCCGATTCCGGAAAACCGCACGCATACCGCACCGGCAGACTATTTCCGTTACGGGAGGAAACCAACATGCTTTCATCCGCAGAGCTTGAAGAAAAATATCAGGTCATCCGCAAAAATCTGGAGGCCCGGAACTATACGGTCTCCCTCTTTCCCGATGCGGAGGCCGCCGCGTCATATCTCCGGGATGCGATCGCCTCAAAAACGGTCGGCTTCGGGGACTCCGAAACGCTGGCCTCCATGCACCTGTACGATATCCTTTCCGAGCGCTGCACGGTCTATGACCCGATGCACCGCGGCAGCGACGGATTTGTCGAAGCCGCCCGCAGGACACTGCTCACGGACATCTTCCTGACCTCCGTCAACGGTGCCGCCGAAACGGGTGAGCTGGTCAATATCGACGGAACGGGCAACCGCGTCGCCGGGTCGCTCTTCGGCCACGAAAAAGTCTATTTCGTATTCGGCCGGAACAAGATCGCCGCGACGCTGGAAGAAGCCCGAAAGCGGGCAAGGAACTTTGCTGCTCCGCTCAATGCCGCCCGGCACCGTTTCGCCACGCCCTGTGCGATGGCTCCCGGCGGCTGCCGGGACTGCAGCAGCCCCGACCGCATCTGCAATGCGGAGATCATCCATTACCGCAAAATGCGCTTTATCGACATGGAAGTCATCATCATCGATCAGGATCTGGGGCTGTAAGCGCAGCCGACAGACACATTCGTTCCGCCATACAGGCTTCACCGTCAGGAGGTTTTTATGTACGAACTCATACAGCTCAGCAAAAAGTGTTTCTTCATGGACTGCCCCGCCAAGGTCGGTTTCTATCTGACCGGGGACAAGACCGCCGTCCTGATAGACGCCGGCAGCGATAAAGACGCCGGCAAAAAGGCCAAACGCCTGCTGGATGCGCAGGGCTGGCAGCTGCAGGCTGTTTTCAACACACATTCTCACGCCGACCATACCGGCGGCAACCAATATCTGCAGTCGCAGACCGGCTGCAGGATCTATGCCCCCGGCGCGGAACAGGCGGTCGCGGCCCATCCTTTCCTGGAGCCGCTGGTGCTTTACGGCGGTCTGCCGCTGCCGGAGCTGCAGAATAAATTTCTGATGGCCAAGGAATCCTCCGTCGAAGCTCTCACGGAAGAGGTCCTGCCCGCCGGCCTGACCCTTCTGCCGCTGCCCGGCCACAGCTATGACATGATCGGCTTCCGGACGGATGAGGACATCGTATTTCTGGCGGACTGCCTTTCCTCCGCCGAGACTCTGGAAAAATATCAGATCAGCTTCCTGTATGACGTGAAAACGTATCTGGAAACATTGGAAAAGGTGAAAAACATGCAGGCAGCCCTCTTTGTTCCCGCGCATGCGGCCGTGACGGAGGATATCGCCCCGCTTGCACAGCTCAATATCGACAAAACAGCGGAGGTCGCGGACCGCATCTGCTCCCTGCTTACGGAACCGAAGCTCTTTGAAGACCTGCTGGCGGATGTATTCACCGACTTCGGCCTTTCCATGAACATCGGCCAGCGCGTTCTGGTGGGCAGCACGGTCAAGTCGTATCTGACCTATCTGAAGCAGCAGGGACGGGCCGATTATTGCTTCGAAAACAACCGGATGCTCTGGCGCAGATCATAGAACAGGAAGCGTATCCGGGCATTCCGGACCGCAGCGGATCCCGCGCATAAAAACACCGCAGGCCTCATATGAAGTCTGCGGTGTTCTGTTTTTATTTCAGTGACTGAGTTCTTCGTCAATACTCGCGGCGGCGGTCTTCCCGGCCCCCATTGCGAGGATCACGGTCGCAGCCCCGGTCACGGCATCGCCCCCGGCGTAGGTATGCGCTTTGGAAGTCAGGCCGGTCTCATCCGCCGTGATGCAGCCTCTCCGGTCGGTCTCCAGTCCCTTGGTCGTGCTCTTGATCAGCGGATTGGGCGAGGTGCCGATGGCGATCACCACGGTGTCGACATCCAGCACGAACTCACTGCCGGGAATCGCCGCCGGGCTCCTTCTGCCGGAAGCATCCGGCTCGCCCAGCTCCATCCGTACGCAGCGGATCCCGCAGACGAACCGTTCTTCATCTCCCAGGATCTCCACCGGGTTGTTCAAAAGCCTGAACTCGATGCCCTCCTCTTTGGCATGCTCCACTTCTTCCTTTCTGGCCGGAAGCTCCTCCTCGGATCTCCGGTAAACGATATAGACCGTATCGGCGCCCAGCCTTTTGGCGCAGCGCGCGGCATCCATCGCGACATTGCCCCCGCCGACCACCGCGACCCGGCTGCCCTTCCGGATGGGCGTAGCGGAACCGGGCTGATAGGCCTTCATCAAATTGATGCGGGTGAGGAATTCGTTGGCGGAATATACGCCCTTCAGATTCTCACCGGGGATCTTCATAAACACGGGCAGACCTGCTCCGGACCCGATATAGACCGCCTCAAAGCCGAATTCCGGCGTAAACAGCTCGTCCAGCGCAATGGTTTTGCCGATCACGACGTTCGTTTCGATCTTCACGCCCAGCGCCTTCAATTCTTCCACTTCCCGGCGGACGATATCCTTCGGAAGCCGGAACTCGGGGATCCCGTAAACCAGGACGCCGCCTGCGGTATGCAGCGCCTCGAAGATCGTGACCTCGTATCCCTTTTTCGCCAGATCCCCGGCACAGCTGAGGCCGGAGGGGCCGGAGCCGATGACCGCGACCCGGTGTCCGTTCGAAGCCGGGCGGACAGTCTCTGCCGCCGCGGAAGCATTATGCCGGTCCGCCGCAAATCTTTCCAGCCTGCCGATCGCTACCGGCTCTCCCTTCAAACCGCGGACACAGTGCTTTTCGCATTGGCTTTCCTGCGGGCAGACTCTGCCGCATACCGCGGGCAGGGAGCTGCTTTCGGAAATGATCCGGTACGCGCCCTCATAATCCTTTGCCGCGATCCTTTCGATGAAGGCCGGGATATCGATCCCTACCGGGCAGCCTGTCCGGCAGGGTTTATTTTTGCAGTTCAGGCATCTCGCGGCTTCGTCCAGCGCCTGCTGCTCGGTATAGCCAAGCGCCACCTCCCGGAAATTCCCGCTGCGGACTTTCGGATCCTGCGAAGGCATCTCATTTTTCTTCAGGGACATATTGGCCATATCATTTCACCTCACTTTTGAACAGATTACAGGTTTCCTCATAGGCATGTCTCTCGAAAGGCCGGTACATGCCGCCCCGGTCCATGGCCTCGTCGAAATCGACCAGGTGACCGTCGAACTCCGGTCCGTCCACACAGGCAAATTTCGTTTCGCCTCCCACGGAAAGCCGGCAGCCGCCGCACATGCCCGTGCCGTCGATCATGATCGGATTCATGGAGACCACGGTCTTCACACCGTATTGCTTCGTCAGCCGGCATACGAATTTCATCATGATGACCGGCCCGATGGCAATCACCTCATCATACTTCTGACCTTCGTCCAGCAGCTCTTTCAGGGCATCGGTCACCAGTCCCCTGCGGCCCGCGGAACCGTCGTCCGACACGATCTCGATGCGGTCGGCTGCCGCGCGGAATTCCTCTTCCAGGATCATCAGCTCCCTGCTGCGGAACCCGATCACGACATGCGTTTCCGCGCCGATCTCGTGGAATTTTTTGGCCACGGGGTAGGCGATCGCGTTTCCCACGCCGCCGCCGACGATACATACCTTACGGATCCCCTCCGTATGGGTAGGCTGTCCCAGCGGCCCGACAAAATCCTCGATCCATCCGCCTTCTTCGATATGGCTCAGTTTTTCCGTCGCCGCGCCGACGATCTGAAAGATGACGGACACCGTCCCGGCAGCGCGGTCATAATCCGCGATGGTCAGCGGGATCCTCTCTCCCTCCGCATCGACGCGGAGGATCACGAATTGACCCGGCTCACATTTTCTCGCGACAAGAGGTGCCTGTACTGTGATCATGGTGACCGTGGGGTTGAGTACACGTTTTTTGACGATTCTGTACATGTTTGATCCTCCTCATCTTGGATTGACAATAATTTAACATACTTTTTCTGAGAAGGCAAGCATTATTTGTTAATTTATTGTCAATCTTTTTTTTGTATGAATCAGACCTTTTTTCCGGATCATATACAGACTTTTTGTGAATCAGACCTTTTTCCTGGTCATATACAGCCTGCTTCTACGCAGCGTAGATACCATGTGCCGCCGGAATGCGGTATAGTATGGATCGGAGGTGATCTTATGGATTCTTATATCACAGGCGCCGTTATCCGCCGGCTGCGCGAAAAAAGCGGCCTGACACAGGCCGCTCTCGCTGAAAAACTATCTGTTTCCGATAAAACCGTTTCCAAGTGGGAAACTTCCAAGGGCTATCCGGATATTTCCCTGCTGCAGCCCATCGCGGACGTGTTCCGCATTTCCGTGACGGAACTGCTTTCCGGCAATCCGGCCGACAACCGGAATGTCTCCGCCAATATGCTGCGGTGCAAATTTTACGTCTGCCCGGTCTGCGGCAATATCATCCTCAGTACCGGCGAAGCTGCCGTAAGCTGCCACGGGATCCGCCTGCTTCCCGCGGAAGCGGAGCCATCCGATGAAGCCCATATGATCATGGCGGAACACATCGAGGACGAATATTTTGTTCATATCGACCACGAAATGACCAAAAATCACTATATTTCCTTCGTTGCCGCCGTCGCGGCGGACGGTATCCGGCTGGTCAAGCTCTATCCCGAAGGGCCTGCCTCCTGCCGCGTACAGTGCCGCGGCGTCCGCACGCTGTATTGCTACTGCAAGCGCGACGGGCTGTTCCGGCTGGATATCAACCGCTTTATCGACCGGCGCGACAGCTCTCATTCCCATTTGAAGGAGCAGGCCGAGCCGGAAAAAGCCGCCGGGCAGCTGTTCGGGTAAAGCCGCGCTTATCACGCCTTCGCATGCTTTTTTGCGGACCTGCCGAACCAGTTTCCGAAGTAATAATACAGGATATACAGGACCGAGCTGATGCCCCAGGAAAGCGGGTAGCAGATCATCAGGGACTGCATATCGTTATGCAGCGGCATATACAGGGCGACCCACAGCAGCCGGATGCCGCAGATGCCTCCCAGGCTGAGCAGCATCGGCAGGAAGGAATCTCCGGAGCCGCGTATGATCCCGTTGATGACGGGGATGGCGATATACAGCACGTCAAAGGGGTCGATATAGCGCATCAGCCAGACTCCCTGTTCGATGACTTCGGGATCCTGCGTAAACAGCCGGATGATCTGCGGTGCAAACAGATACAGGATGGCGGAAATGCAGACGGTGATCCCCACGCCGATCGCCATGGACTGGCGCATCCCTTTCCGCAGCCGGTCACGCTTTCCCGCGCCGTAATTCTGCCCGGAGAAGGTCAGGACCGCCGTATTCAGGGCAGATGAAAACAGCCAGAACAGGTCATTGGCCTTATCGGCGGCGGTATGGGCCGCTACGATACTCGTATTATTGAAGGAATTCATGACCCGCATGATGATCATATTCGAAATGGAATACATGGAGCCGTTGAAGGCAGACGGCAGACCGATCGTGAAGATCCGCCCGATAACGGATCTCCGCTGGTACAGATGCCCCAGATCGACCCCGTATTCCCGGCTGCGTTCCCGGTGCAGTGTTCCCAGGACCAAAGCCGCGCTGATCAGCTCCGAAAGCACCGTTGCATAGGCAGCCCCGGCCACGCCCCAGCGAAAAGCGCCCACGAACAAAAGGTCCAGCGCGATATTCACGAAGGTCGTTGCGATCAGATAATACAGCGGTCTGGCCGTGTCTCCCACGGCCCGCAGGATGCCCGTGCCCATGTTATATACGATCAGGAAGATCGAACCGCCCAGATAAATGCGCAGATACATCCGCGCCGCTTCATAATACTCCGGCTTGACGCTGATCCACGACAAAAGCGGATCCGTACAGAAAAAACCGCCGAGACTGATGACCGCGCCGCCGATCAGGGAAAAGCAGACCGCCGAATAGGTGCTGTCCCTCAGGCGCTGCGCGTTTTTCATCCCGAAGCATTGGGAAACCAGAATAGTCGCGCCGGCGGAAAGGCCCGTGAAAAAGCCGACCACCAGCTGTGAAATGACGCCGGTATTGCCTATGGCCGCAAGCGCCTCTTTTCCGACAAAACGCCCGACGATGACCGTATCGGCAGTATTGTACAGCTGCTGGAACAGGGTCCCGATCAGCGTCGGAAGGAAAAGAGCCATAATTTTTTTCCAGATGACGCCCTCGGTCGCATCGATATTTTTGCTATTCAAAGTCAGCTTCATTTTTCTTCCACCTCGCCAAATACTGCGGATGCCCCATAATACCGCTATTTTTGCCTGCCTGCAATGCCCTTTTCGCAAAACTTGCGTTCGCGCAACCAAACGCAACAAAAATCACACAAATTTGCCGTTTTGTATTGGTTGCATTACACGCCTCCGTCGCTTATACTGCTTCTATCATTTGATCACAGGAGGCTGTCATGGCGATCGTTCAAGTATGTCAGCTGAATAAGACCTACCCGACTTTCCGGCTGCAGGATGTTTCCTTCTCTCTGGAGGCGGGCAGGATCGCCGGATTTATCGGCCGGAACGGCGCAGGTAAATCCACCACCATCAAATCCTTGCTCCGTCTGGTCCACCCGGACAGCGGAGAGATTTTCTATTTCGGTCAGCCGCTCAAGGATCACGAAGCGGCGATCAAGCAGCGGATCGGCTACTCCACGGGCACCGTCAGCTGGTATCCCCGGCAGAAGCTGAAGGATATCGCCGCAGTCACCCGGCGCTTCTACGGCAACTGGGACGAGGAAGCCTACCGCCGGTACCTGACCTTTTTCGGGCTGGATGAAAACAAAATGCCCCTCGAGCTTTCCGAGGGAATGAAGGTCAAGTGCAATCTTCTGCTCGCGCTTTCCCACCGCGCCGAGGTCCTGCTCCTTGACGAACCCACCAGCGGCCTGGACCCCTTCTCCCGCGATGAATTGCTGGAGGTGTTCCTGGCACTGAAGGAGGCGGGCGTCGCCGTCTTCTTTTCGACCCATATCATTTCCGATCTGGAAAAATGCGCCGACGACATCCTCTATCTTTCCGGGGGCAGGCTGAAAGCCGCCCTCCCAAAGGCGGATTTCATTCGGGAATTTGCGCTGCCCGGGGAGACGCTGGAGCAATGCTTCCTGCGTCTGGAGGGAGGTGCCCGCCATGCGTAATCTGCTCATCAAAGAGATCCGGCTGGCGGCCTCTCCGCTTTCCTTCTGGTTCATCGCCTTCGGATGGATGTTCCTGCTGCCGGGCTATCCGGTGCTGCTGGGAAGCTTTTTCGTCTGTATGGGCATTTTCCAAAGCTTTCAAAAGGCCCGGGAAGCCGGAGATATCGTCTTTTCCGTGCTGCTGCCGGTCGCCAAGAAGGACACCGTCCGGGCCAAATTCGTCTTTTCCTGCCTGATCGAGCTCTGCGGCTTCGTTCTGATGCTTATTTCCGTTCTGCTGCGGATGACAGTCTGGGCCGATCTCCCCGCCTACCGCAATAATGCCCTCATGAACGCGAATCCCTTTGCGCTCGGTATGGCGCTCCTGATCTTCGGACTGTTCAATCTGATCTTCATCGGCGGATTTTTCCGCACGGCCTACCGATTCGACAAGCCCTTTATCCTGTTCTGCATCGCCATGTTCCTGACCGTCGGTCTGGGAGAAGCTTTGCATCATTTCCCGGGACTGGAAGCGCTGAACGCCTTCGGCTTTGAGCACGCGCCGCTCCAATGGGGGCTTTTCGCCGCCGGTGCCGCGGTATATGTGCTGCTGACGGCCTTTTCGCTGCGCCGCGCCTGCAGGCACTTTGAGCGGATCGATCTGTAAAGGAGCTTTTCTATGCTGAAAGACAATTTGATCCTGCTGCGCAGCCGGCACGGCTATTCCCAGGAGGCGCTGGCAGAAAAGATCGGCATTTCCCGGCAGGCTTACGCAAAATGGGAAAGCGGCGCCACAGTGCCGGATATAGAAAAATGCAGCCGTCTGGCTGAACTTTTTGATATCACCCTGGACAGTCTGGTGCAGACGCAGACCTGCGAGGGCTGCGGAGCCCTGCCTCCCGCGCCGCGCGGCAAGCATATCTGGGGGTCTGTTTCCGTCAATGAACGGGGGCAGATCGTCATTCCCAAGGCGGTCCGCGATCGGTTCGGCCTGACGGACGGGCAGCGTCTGATCGTCCTCAGCGACGAAGAAGGCATCGCCCTCGTGCCCGCCGGGACCTTCGAAGAAAAAATTCAGGCCATCCTCTGTTCGGCTGCCGCCCCGGCCGACTGCGGCTGACCCGCCGCGCCGGTCTGCGCCTCTTCGATCTCTATATAAGGTCCGATGATGCGGATGCCGATATCCACATTGGTTTTCGCCTTCATTGCTTCGCCGGCCGATCCCCGGAAATGCCCCGTCTTATAGTCGCCGATGGAGACCGTGAGGTCGGAACGCACGAAGACGCTGCCCAGCCCCGTATCGCCGTTCAGCCCGGAGTTGATATCCGCCGAAACGATATAGGCGCCCGAGGCATTCATTTTTTCGATGAGCCCGCGCAGCGGCTCCCGTACTTCACCCGCGAAGCCGGTCCCCAGCAGGCAGTCCACCAGCGTCCCGTAGGCACGCAGGTCCGTATCCGCCCCGTACAGGCGTGCGGGGATGCCGTGCTCCCGGCAGATATCGTAATAATAGCGCCCGTCCTCCGAAAAGCGTTCCTCCAGCAGGATGATCTCCGCCGGGATACCGGCCTCCTGCAGCAGACGCGCGACAACATAGCCGTCACCGGCATTATTGCCCTTGCCTGCTATGATGCCTACGGGCGGCTTCCAGCAGGGCACGGCCCGGAAGATCCCTTCCCCGGCCCGGCGCATCAATTCCTTCGAGGGAATCAGATGGGCAATGGTATACGCATCCGACGCACGCATCGTTTCCACCGATACTGCCTTTATCATGATCCTTTTCCTTCCGCACAGCAGGCCGGGTTATCCCCGGCCCGCTGCTTTTTTATTCTACATTTACTTCTTCGTAACGAAGCTCATTTTCACTGATATCGATCTCCGCCAGTTCCCCTGCCAGCTTCCGCAGCAGCGCATCGTGCTGCTCCTCGCTGAGGCCGCGGAATTTCGGGATCATAAAGCGCTTATAGGCTTTCTCCAGGGTGATATTCATCGCCAGATAATTCGATTCGCGCTTCAGCTCCGCCGCATCCAGGAAAGGCTCCGGCATCACGCGGTTGATGGTATCTACCGCCCGCCGGTCCCAAAGCAGATACTGGTAAGGTGTCTGCATGCCGTAGCCGTAGGGGTTCGGCGCCTTCACGCTCACGGAAACCGTCTGCCGGATATCGCGGGACGAAAAGCCCATCCGCAGTTCAAAACGCCCGGGTTCGAGCGTGAAGCCCAATTTTTCGTCATAGAACTGCAGATCCTCTTTGTGCAGCACCAATTCCACACGCTTTTCTTCGCCCGGTTCCAAATAGACCTTTTCAAAGCCCTTCAGTTCCGCTTCCGGCCTGGGCAGCGAAGAGCGGACATCCGCCGCATACAGCTGCACGCAGGCGCTGCCGGCCCTTCTGCCGGTATTGGCGACGGTCACGGACACCCGATAGGCATCCTGCTTCTCCGCATACCAGACAGGCGCTTCGCCCGCGGCATCCCGCAGTTCGAATTCCGTATAGCTGAGGCCGAAGCCGCAGGGGAATTCCGGCTCCACCTGCTTTTTATCGTAATACCGGTAGCCGACATAGATCCCCTCGCCGTAGCATACCCGGTCATATTCACCGGGGAAGTTCAAAGCCGTCGGGCAGTCGATATATTTCTTCGGCCAGGTCTGTGCCAGATGTCCGGAGGGATTCACCGCGCCGTAGAGGATATCCGCGGCCGCGTGCGCGCCTTCTTCGCCCGGCAGATACAGGCAGAGCACTGCCGCGGCATCCTGCAGATACGGGGCAAGCTCTACGGGGCCTGCCACATTCAGGAGCAGCACCAGCTTTGCCCCCACAGAGGCAGCCGCCTGCTTCGCCTTCTCTATCAAAGCGCAGGCATCACTGCCGAGAGCCATGCTGCGGCGGTCTGCGCCTTCCTGTCCGCCTGCGCCCACCGTCACCACCACGGCCTTCGTGCCGGGCTCGACCGATTCGAAAAACACATGTTCTTCACCGGAGATTGCCGCCGCGGAGGCCAGCAGACTGCTTGTTTTCGTGGTATGGACCCGTCCGCTGCCGACGCCGCAATCCATGAACTGCGTCGAAAGCGGGCCGAAAAAGCTGACCGTATCACCCGGCTGCAAGGGCAGCAGGCCGTCATTTTTCAGCAGCACGATGCCCTCTGCCGCGGCCTTGTAAGCCGTCCGGCGGGCTGCCGCGCTGTCGATCTTTTTCACCTTGCGTCCCTTCATGCGGGGACTTTCCAGAATCATTTCCAGCATACGCCGGCAGGATTCATCCAGCTGCTGCTCGCTGACCTCGCCCCGCTCTGCGGCGTCCGCAAGGAGCTTCGGGGACAGTCTGGCCGGCATGCAGAGATCGTTTCCGGCAGCCGCCGACGGGCCGCGGTGGTACACGCCGCCCCAGTCGGACATCACGAGGCCCTGAAAGCCCCACTCGCCGCGGAGAACATCTTCCAGCAGCCATTTGTTTTCCGAAGAAAAACAGCCGTTGATGCTGTTATAGGAGGTCATCACGGTCCTGACCTGCCCTTCCTGCACCAGCTTTTTGAAAGCAGGCAGGTAGATCTCCCGCAGGGCACGCTGCGAGACCTCTACATCAACCGTATGACGGTTGGTTTCCTGATTATTGACCGCAAAATGCTTCACATCCGCCAGAACGCCCTGCTCCTGCACCCCCAGGGGCACTTCCTTCGCCAGCTCGCCCGTCAGATACGGGTCCTCGGACCAGCACTCGAAATTCCGTCCGCCGAGCGGGTCGCGCTGGATATTGATGCACGAAGTCCCGAGCAGTACATCCGCTCCGAGGGCCGATGCCTCCGCACCGACCGCGCGCGCCACTTCGCGCACCGTGCTCCGGCTCCAGGTCGAAGCCAGCAGAGAATTGACCGGGAAACAGTCCGGGATACAGTCCCCGGGATCGTAAGTGTCCCGGATATAGGCCAGCAGCGAATCCAGCAGTTCATTTTCCGCCGGAGTCAGTTCCTCGCGCCGGTCCAGACGGTCCAGCAGATAGGCCGCCTGCGAAGGCGCCGGCTGCCCGTTCTGGAACGTATCCAGAAGCGCCGGGGAGGCCTTTACGGTCCCCCGTGTCATGGTCTCCTGCAAATATTGACGCAGATTGAGGCCCGCGCCGTTATCCATCACCTGCAGATGCGGGATCCCGTACTTCGGCATTTCCGCCGTTCCGAAATTGGATCCGCCTGTCAGCAAGGTGCATTTTTCTTCCAATGTCATTTCCCGGATGATCTCCGGGATATCCTCTGCCGTATGAAGCTGTACTGCCATTTCCACCTCCGAAATCGATCCGCCGCATCAGCCGCGGCGGTGCTCATTTATCAAAACTCTTCACTAATCTGAGGCTGCCCGTCCAACAGGGGAAAGACGACCTCCAGAATCATTTCGATCCCCAGAATAATAATATGCGAATGCGCGTGCTCCATCGGTGCCAGCACCAGGAAAGACGAAAGGCCGATCACGACCACGGATTCCGCCAGGCTGATGATCCATACCGATCTCCGCTTGTATTTTTTGAGGACAACGGCGATCTCTTCGCCCTCCCGCAGGATGGACCAGATGGCCCAGATCACGCAGGTTTTTTCCAGATTGTCCCGCACGAGGATCATCAGGACTGCCAAAAGCAGCAATATCACCTCGTCAATGAACCCCAGAAGATGCTTTTCCGCCTGGCCGGTCCCGATGCGCACCGCGATCCCTTCCACCGCATACAGCAGCATCACTCCACCGACCAGCGGCCCGATGTAATCCATCAAGGCTTCATTGAGGATAAGGATGATGATGCCGGCTGCCAGATATACCGCGATCTTCACACCTTCCAGAATTTTTTCAAGTTTCACGCATGCTCTCTCTTTCCCGGACCGCTGTCCGCACTGCATACTGCTTTGTTTACCCTTTTACTGTCCGGACTTCCGGCAGCAGCTTCCGCAATTCTTCCGCAGCCGCATCCGCGCCAGCCTGCAGAAAACCCTGCACAAAACTATCCGAACCGCCGCCGCGCCCCGCAAGTGCCGCATTCAGGGCCTTCGCCGCGGCACGCAGACCGCCGCCGGGATTGCCGATGACATAGCTGCAGCCCCGCTCTGTTTCCGAGACCACTCCCGCCAGACCGCCGCAGACATCCATCACCGCGGACTGCAGACGCCGGGCCTCCTCGGTATCCAGCCCCTTTTCGACAAGCAATACATTTCCCGCGCCGACCAGCGGACTGCATTTTGCGGCAATGAACCGCTGCTCCAGCGCCGCCAACTTTTCCTGCTTCCTGCGGCATTCCTCTTTCAGGTGTTCCGCGGCAGAAGCCGTTTCCAGCGGCTCCGCGGCCAGCAGGACGGATATTTTCCGGTTTTCTTCCGCAACAGCGGCCGCGTAATCGTAGGCCCGCTTCCCGGACGCCATCAGGATCCGCACACCTCCCCGATGGGCATCGGCACGGATCACCTTGATGAGTCCGATCTCTCCGGTCCGGGCAACATGGGTCCCGCAGCAGGCGCAGATATCCGCTCCGGGGAATTCCACGATGCGCACCGACCCGGTCAGCGCCTTTTTGCTCCGATACTGGAGCGTTTCCAGTTCTTCCGGTGCCGGGAAACAGATATTCACCGGAAGATCGGCCCGGATCAGGCGGTTTGCCTCCTGCTCGAGCGGTATGAGCTGCTCGCGGCTGATGGGCACATTGTAATCGATCGTCACATAATCATCGCTGATATGAAAACCGACATTGTCACACGAGAACGCCCGGCAGATGAGCCCGCTCAGGATATGCTCGCCGGAGTGCTGCTGCGTCAGATCCCTGCGCCGCCCGGCATCGACCTTTCCCCTGACCGCGGCACCCTCCTTCAGGGCTTCCGCCGTCAGATGGATGATCTCTCCGTCCTTCTCGCGGACATCCTCCACGGGGATCTCCCGGTCCCCGCACAGAAGCACGCCCCGGTCTCCCGGCTGTCCTCCGCCCTCCGGATAAAAGGCAGTCCGGCTGAGCACCGTCTGCCAGCCCTTTTCCGTCTGCCGGCAGGCTGTGACTTCCGCTCCGAACTCCAATACGGGGCCCGGCTGATAATAAAGCTGCTGATCCATTGGCAGCATACCGTTTCTCCTTTATTTCCGGCCGCATTTTCTGCCCGCGGCGCGGAGCTCCCCTTTTCCGCCTCAGAACAAAGGCCATTCTCTTTCGATGCGCTCAAATCTGCGTCCGGAAATGCGCTCGAACACCTGCGCCGTTTCCGTCAGGAGCTGTGCTTTCTCCAGGCCCTCCGGCAGCGAAGCATACATCTCATCTACGGGCACGGCCTGCAGACGTCCGCCTTCCGGCTCGACCATTTTGAAAAGGGAAAACGCGACCCGCTGCACCTTCTTTTCTCCGATATACAGGTGAGCCGCCATCCCGTACTGCGGCAGAGACTCCGGCACGCTGTAACCGGTATGCGGCGACATCGTCACATTGCCCAGGGACTGGAAGACCACGGTATTCCCGTACTTTTCGGCACGCTGCGTGGTATGGGAATGTGCGGACAGGATCGCGTCAAAGCCCATTTCCGAGATCCGCTCGTACAGCCAGCGGGATGCCCTGCCGGTCTCCGTATTGAACTGACCGCCGCTGTGCGGGCAGATGATCACGATATCCGCCTTGGCACGGGCCTTCGCATAGTCCTCCCGGAGCCGCTCCAAAAACGGCAGCTGTGCGGCGGAATCGTACAGATGATCGGCATAGGCGACCGGCTGCCCGATACTCCTGCGAAGCTCCGCCTTTTCCTCGAACTCCAGCTTACGCCCCGCGATCCGCTCCACCAGGCGGAACGTTCTGACCACGGCAGGCGATTCACTTTCACGGATAGAGCAGCCGTCATACGGCTTCAGAAAATTGGCATGTTCGTACAGCCCGGTCGGATCATAGTTCTTATTGGAGCCGTAATTGCAGGAAGTGGTATAGGAAAGCAGGGCGACCGTCGTATCGCCCAGGGTAAAATACAGATTTCTGTCTTCGGGGATGTCGTCATAGGTCCCGGTATGCGCCAGCCCGGCGGCATCCAGCACCCGGCAGCTGCGGCGAAGCCCGCCCATTCCGCGGTCAAAGATATGATTGTTCGCCGTCGTCACCGCGTCCAGCCCGATGCTCCTTAAGGCCTGACAAATCGCGTCTGGCGTATTGAAAGAGTATATATTTTTCGTATAACCGGCTTCTTCGCCCGCCATAACGGTCTCCAGATTGCCGATCCCGTAATCCGCTTCATCAAATAAGCTCTTTAACGGCGCGAAGGCCGGCAGAAAATCAAAGGTCCCGTCTTCCTTTTCTGCCTGAGCAAGCACCGGATATTCACCCATGATATCCCCGATAACGGTGATTTTCTTTTCTTTCATTTCTGCCTCCTGCACGGGCAAAACCCCGCTGACCGAATTTGCTTCAGTATACTATACCCTCCTCACGGCTGTCAATTTGCAATGCACCGCCGCAGAATGATTCTGTTTTTTCTTTCATTTTCCCGCACGTTCCGCCCGGATGTGCTATACTGGCCGCAGCAGCAGAGCGGAGGCAGATATGTATTATCACAGCTTTCATGAGGAGATGCAGAAACGTTTCGGCGAAAAGGTCTACAAGCTGTCCCTGGACGGCGGCTTCACCTGTCCCAACCGGGACGGGACGCTGGATACCCGCGGCTGCAGCTTCTGCCTGGCGGGAAGCGGGGCCTTTGCCGCCTCCGGACAGGACATCCGCTCGCAGCTGGCCGCCGCAAAGCAGCTGGTCGGCCGCAAATACACCGGCAGCCGCTATATTGCCTATTTCCAAAGCTATACGGCCACCTATGCGCCGCTGTCCCGGCTCCGGGCACTTTTCGAAGCCGTTTTGGAAGAGGAGGATATCTGTGCGCTCGCCATCGGGACCCGGCCGGACTGCCTCCCGGAGGAGGTCCTGGCGCTTCTGGAGGAATTGAACCGCCGTAAGCCGCTGTGGGTCGAGCTGGGGCTGCAGACTATTCGGGAAGATACGGCCCGGCGCATCCGGCGCGGTTATCCGCTTGCCGTCTACGATGACGCCGCCTCCCGCCTGCGGGCCCACGGTCTGGAATATGTCGTCCATATGATCATCGGCCTGCCCGGCGAAACGGCACGGGATGCGGTCGAAACGGCACGGTATATCGGCGCTTCCGGGGCCGCCGGCATCAAATTGCAGCTGCTGCACGTGCTGGAAGGGACCGACCTTGCCGAAGAATACAAGGCAGGGCTGTTCCGGACGCTGGACCGGGACACCTATTTCCGGATCCTGGCCGACTGCCTGCGCGTTCTTCCGCGTGAAGTAACGGTCCACCGGCTGACCGGCGACGGCGACAGGAAGCATCTGCTTGCCCCTCTGTGGTCCGCAGACAAAAAGCGCGTACTGGGCAGTCTGCAGCAATATCTCACAGCGCAGAATGTCGTGCAGGGTGAAGCGCTCACAGACCCCTCCCGGTGCGGAATCCATTCTGTTTTCAACGAAAGGAATCCTTTATGACTCCCTATCTGATCGTATGTCCTCTCATTTTTCTTGCCGGTTTCATCGACTCTATCGCGGGCGGCGGCGGACTGATCTCCCTGCCGGCATATCTGCTCGCAGGCATTCCCACGCATCAGGCACTCGGGACCAATAAGCTCAGCGCATCGTTCGGCTCCGCCACCGCCACCATCCGCTACGGACGGGCAGGCTTCATCCCGTGGAAGATCGCCCTGCCCGCTGTCGCCTTTTCCCTCGGCGGCAGTGCCATCGGCTCCCATGCGGCTCTGCTCGTCAGCGACCGCTTTCTGAAGATCCTGATGCTGGTGCTGCTGCCTCTGACCGCTTTCGTGATCCTTCGGAAAAAAACGCTCGAAAAAGAAAGGGCGCCGCTGAGCACCCTGAAGACTTTCCTGATCAGCGCTGCCATCGCGCTCGTTCTGGGCTTTTACGACGGCTTCTACGGTCCCGGGACCGGGACCTTCCTGATCCTGCTCCTGACCGTATCGGCACACCAGACACTGGCCGATGCCAACGGGATCTCCAAGCTGCTCAATTTCGCCAGCAACATCGCTTCCCTTACCGTCTTTCTGGTAAATAAACAGTCTCTGATCCCGCTCGGGCTCACTGCCGGTGTTTTCAGTGCCGCCGGCAGCTATCTGGGGACACAGCTCTTCAAGAAGAAAGGGACCATGGCTGTCAAGCCGGTGATCCTGATCGTATTGGCGATCTTTTTTGTGAAGGTCGTGACGGAACTCTTCGGAAACGCATAAAACGCAAGGCTTTCCGCAACACAAAAACGCAGAGCTTTCCATGATACAAAAGCGCAAGGTCTTCCGCGGCACAAAAAAGAGGCCGTCTCAAAGAGATGGCCTCAAAATATTCGAAGATACGAGACCGGGGCGGCCTGTCAGGCTTTCCCGGTTTTTTCGGTTTTTTCGTCCTCGTTCGTCCCGGTATAGCGGTTCCGCAGGAAGATGAAATACAGGATCACACAGACGATGACCAGCCCGAAAGCGAACCCGACGACTGCCGACGCGCCTTTCTGGATCTCGCTCACCAGACCGCCGATCTCTACGATGAGGATCAGCAGCGGCGTGACGAAGCGGACCATGGTCGGATAGATCTTCTGCAGCCACGCGGGGAAATGCGTTCCGTCCGCAGTCAGTTCCTCGATCGCCTTTTTCGGCTTCAGGATCCAGCCGACTGCGATGCAGGCGAAGAGCGCGCAGACAGGCATCAATACGGTATTGGTCACTTCATCGAAGAAGGTCAGCCAGTCCATACCGAAAAGTGCCGGGCCGTCCATTCCGCAAATCGCCACGCGGCCCAAGGAGATGCCGATCGGGATGGATACGGCGAAGCAGAACATAGCTACAACGAAAGCCGATACCTTGCGGCTCGCGCGGAATTTCTGGATCACAAACTGCGTTACGACCTCGATCAAAGACACGATGGAGGTGATCGCGGCGATCGTTACCATGATAAAGAACGCAAAGGACACTACCTTGCCGGCAAAGCCCATGGATTCAAATACCTTCGGCAGGATGATATACATCAGGCCGACACCCTGAGAACTGCCCAGCAGGCTTGCATCGAAATGCGCTACCGCGGGGAAGATCGCCAGACCGGCGATAAGTGCCACCAGCGTATCGAACAGGCAGATCATTGCGCAGGATTTTGTCAGATTGATCTCTTTTCCGGCATAGGAACCGTATGTGATCATAATGCCCATGCCCAAAGACAGAGAATAGAAAGCCTGCCCCATGGCAGTCAGGATCGACTTTGTTGTCAGAGAAGAGAAATCCGGCTTCAGGTAGAAAGCAAGACCTTCCGAAACGCCCTCACCCAGAGTCAGGGAATAGACCGCTACGCCGACAATGATAACGAACAGGAACGGCATCAGTACCTTGGAAACCTTCTCGATTCCCTCCTGCACTCCACCGATGATGATCAGGATGGACAGAAGAATGAATATCGCCGTAAAGATGATCACCTCGGGTACATTGGTGCTGAAGGACTCGACGATGCCCGCATTTCCCGAGAAAGAATTGACGGCATATTTTACAGTCCAGCCGCCCAGTACGGAATAATAGCAAATGATCACAGCGGGGATCATAACGGCTACCAGACCGAACCAGCCGAAATTCCTGTTCACGTTCTTATAGGCCGTGATCGGATTTGCGTGGGAACGCTTGCCGATATACATTTCCGCCAGCATTGTGCAGAAACCGATCAAAATAACGCAGGCAATATATACCAATACGAAAGCTGCGCCGCCGTTGTTCGCGGTTTTATACGGGAACCCCCACAGGTTTCCCAACCCGATCGCGCTTCCGGCCGCAGCTAATACAAAGCCTATGCCGCTCGCAAAACTGTTGCTTTTCTTCTCCATTTCGTTGCCTCCTGCATATTTATCAATAGTCAGCCGTCCGATTATACAAAATCTCCTTTTCGATTGCAAGCTTTTTGTATCGATTTTTCTCTGTTCCATCCGCGGATAAAGCTTTCCGAGGTTCCCTCCTTCTGCCTGATGCTATCATAAAAGTAGACACGGAGGGCAGTAAAAATGATGGACTGAGATAGTGTCCCGACCACTATCAGCCATAAATCCTCTTGGCTGAGGATGTAGCTGGAGGGCGGGATGTTGTCAAGGCCCGAAGGCCGAAGG
>JAZLHR010000030.1:0-8562 GCA_045616945.1 Lachnospiraceae bacterium
GTGGCGCCGAGAACTGCGCGGTGTCACCGAACACCGCGCATTCAGCGAAGCGCCGAACGGAAACGCATCAGGCGTTTCCGCAGAGTCGCGAGCGGTCGGTTGGGCACGCAGCGGCGAGCCATACAGGCATAAAAAGCGCCCTGACGGCTTCAAAAGCCTTCAAGGCGTGCCAGGGTGGGGTGTGAGGGGCCGGGAGACAGGGGCGGGGGCGCCTCGCAAGTCTCGCAAGTAGGCCCCGCCCCTGGTCTCCCGGAAAAAAGAATTCAGAAAAACAGCGTTTAGTTTCGCCCCGGTCTCCCGGGGAAAAATTTTTCAGAAAAACAGTGTTTAGCCACGTCCGCCCGGCAGCACAAAGCGCCGCAGCAAGGGAGCGAGAACCGCAGAGGTTCAAAAGCTCCTCGTTTCAGGATTTTACGACCTCCGACAGCGCACTGAGCGATCCGGCAAGTCCCTGGATATCGGACGGGATAATGATCTTGGTAGCCTGTCCGTCGGCAGCCTTCGCAAAGGCTTCAAGGCTCTTGATCTGCAGGACTGCCTGATCGGCGCCGGCCTGTTTGATCAGTTCAATTCCCTTTGCATTGGCTTCCTGTACCTTCAAAATCGCTTCCGCCTGACCTTCCGCCTCGCGAATCATGGCTTCCTTCTTAGCCTCCGCACGCAGAATGGCAGCTTCTTTTTCTGCCTGTGCGTCCAGAATGGCACGTTCCTTATTACCTTCAGCGACCAGAATCGTGGACTTCTTCTCGCCTTCCGCCTGCAGAATCTTCTCACGGCGCTCACGCTCCGCCTTCATCTGCTTTTCCATGGAATCCTGAATCTCACGCGGCGGAATGATGTTTTTCAGTTCCACACGGTTGACCTTGATGCCCCAGGGATCAGTCGCTACGTCCAGCTGGGTACGCATCTTGGTATTAATGATCTCGCGGCTGGTGAGGGTCTGGTCGAGCTCCAGCTCACCGATGATATTACGCAGGGTAGTCGCGGTGAGATTTTCGATAGCCATCAGCGGATTTTCCACGCCGTATGCATACAGCTTCGGATCCGTGATCTGGAAAAAAACGACCGTATCGATCTGCATCGTAACATTATCTTTGGTGATAACAGGCTGCGGCTTGAAGTCGATGACCTGCTCCTTCAGATTCACCTTCTTGACGATCTTATCCATGAAAGGCAATTTAAAATGAACACCGACGCCCCAGGTCCCCACATAAACACCGAGTCGTTCCAGGATCATTGCCGATGCCTGCGGAACAATCTTAAGGCAGGCCACCACAATCACCAGCAAAACAATGATCAGTATGATCACGAAAATATTTCCGCCGTTTCCGGCACTTGCAGTCAGCATTTTTCTTTCTCCTCCTTATTGATCGGTTTTACGATACACTTTACGCCGCGAACCTCAAGGACCGTTACTTCGGTCCCGACCGGCAATGCGGCATTTTCATCCGCGGAGCGTGCGCTCCAGGGCATCCCGTCCAGTGTTACCTCACCGGTCGCAGCCAGATTATCGACAGCGACCGTCACGACAGCCCTGCGGCCAATCACACTGTCCGTATTGGTTTTTACGGTCCTGCGGCTTGCCAGTTTTTCCGCCAGCGGCCTCGTCAGAGCCAGCAAAGCCAGCGAAACAAGCAAAAAGACGAATACCTGCCAGCCGAGTTCTGCCCCCAGCACGGATGTAAGCCAGGCGGCCAAGGCCCCAACAGCGAACCAGATTGTGGTAAGCCCGGCGGTCATCGCCTCAGCTGCCAACAAAACAACTGCCCCTATCAGCCAGATATAATTGCCCATATGACGGCCTCCTTTTGGGGTATTTTACCCTATTTGACTGCCGAACGCAAGAGAATTCTTGCCGGATAAGCAGAAAGCGGCCCGCGCATCCGCGCAGACCGCTCCTCTTCGATGAATGATCAAATCAGCATTTTTCAAATACCGCGGCAACGCCCTGGCCGCCGCCGATGCAAAGCGTGGCAAGGCCCTTCTTCGCATCTTCGCGCTTCATCATCTCATAAAGCAGGGTCACGATGATGCGCGCGCCGGAAGCGCCTACGGGATGACCGAGAGCGATCGCCCCGCCGTTCACATTGACCTTGCTCATATCGAAATGCAGTTCGCGGGCCACCGCTATGGACTGGGCTGCAAAGGCCTCGTTGGCCTCGATCAGATCGATATCCCCGATGGTCACTCCGGCCTTTTCCATGGCCTGACGGGAGGCAGGAACCGGCCCGACCCCCATGATCTTGGGATCGACACCGCCCTGACCGTAACCGATCAGCTTTGCCATGGGCTTCAGGCCGTACTTTTCTACAGCTTCCCCGGAAGCCAGCACGATTGCTGCCGCGCCGTCGTTGATACCGGAGGCCTGCGCGGCGGTCACGCGCTGCACATGCTTTCGCGTATCGGCTTCATGGATCTCGGTCGGCTGAAATGTGTCAACGATCTCATCTTCCACGCCCTCGGGGCCGCAGGGAAACGCGCCGCGCAGCTTGGAAACGCCTTCCATGGTGCAGCCTGCGCGGGGGAATTCATCCACCTTGAAATCCACGGTCTGCTTTTTCACCTTAACAGGCACAGGCACGATCTCATCGTCAAAACGGCCGGCCTTCTGAGCTGCCTCGGTCTTCTGCTGGGAAGCTACACCGAAGGCATCCAGTTCTTCGCGGGTGATGCCCCAATAGTCACAGATATTTTCGGCGGTGGTGCCCATGTGATAGTTGTTGAATGCATCCCACAGACCGTCTTTGATCATGGTATCGACCAGCTTCTTGTCACCCATGCGGGCGCCCCAGCGTTCATCAAAGGAAGCATAGGGAGCCGCGGACATATTTTCGGTACCGCCGGCAACCACGATCTCCGCATCGCCGCAAAGGATGGCACGGGCGCCTTCGATCACGGACTTCATGCCGGAGCCGCAAACCATTCCGACAGTATAGGCAGGGACACGGTAAGGTACGCCCGCTCTGACAGCGACCTGACGTGCTACGTTCTGCCCCAGGCCTGCGGTCAGGATGCAGCCGAACATGACCTCATCCACCCAGGCGGGATCCACGGCTGCACGCTTCAGAGCCTCTCTGACAACGATGGCGCCCATTTCCGCGGCGGGGGTATCCTTCAGAGAACCGCCGAAGGAACCGACGGCTGTTCGGCAGCAATTTACAACATAAATATTTTTCATGTTATCTCCTTCTCAGACGTCGGCTCCAAAGTCCCACAGCCTGCATTGTTCTCAGAGCCGATGCGCGGCTCATATAACCTGACAGGGTGCATTATATCGTACAGTATTCCATCTTGCAAGTGGGTCCGCCGAAATTCTGTACAAAAACAGCAAACTTTTATGGGATCAGAAAGTTAAATTGTTAAAAGTTAAACATACTGCATTTGAAAAAATTTTTTCAGATCTCTGATAACCCATTCAAATAAACAAAAAATCCATGTGCCGCAAAACGCCTATGAGTCCGCAGCGCTGCATTCCTTCGCGATTCCGTCTCGCAAAGTGATAATCCGGCCGCATCGCCGCGCGACTTCCGGATTATGCGTTGCGATAATAACCGTGCGGCCTTCCTGTGCCAAACTGATAAACACATCCATAACAGCCATCGCGTCTTCGCTGCTCAACGCTCCTGTGGGTTCATCTGCCAGCAGCAGTTCTGCGCCGCTTACAACGGCCCGCGCAATAGCGACCCGCTGCATTTGTCCTCCGCTTAAGAGACCGGCTTTCTCTCCTGCCCGGTCTATCAAGCCCATTTTTTCCAACGATATCATAGCGGCGCTTCGGGCCTGCTTTCTTCCGAGCCCGGCGATAATCAGCGGCAGTTCAACATTCTGTACCGCGCTTAAATGTCCCAGCAGGCCGTAATTCTGCAGTACGGTTGCTATTTTTCTGTTTCGCAGAGAAGCGGCTTTGGAAATACCGACCCGCAGCATATCCTCACCATCCAAATAATAACTGCCTTCATCCGCCTGTTCCAGCAAGCCCAAGATATGCAGCAGAGTCGATTTGCCCGAACCGGAGGGGCCTGTGATCGCTACGATTTCTCCCTTTTCCGCCGAAAAACTGATTTGCTTCAGCGCCTGAATTTCACGTTCCGTTCCCCGGTGATAATATTTCGATATTGTATTGAGCTCAATCATTCATCATTCCACCCTTTCCGGCTGAGCGCAGCCTGCAGCTTTCTGCCTGCAAAGAACAAAAGATCTCCGACGGCAACCATGCAAATCAGCAATCCAATCAGCCCGCAGAGATATATCGGCCGATAATACGCTTCGCGTATATTATACATTTCCGCCAAAAATGGCGCTGATATCAGAGCCGAAACGGACGGCAGAACCAATACCAGAAGGTTTTTGCACAGATCAAGAACAACGATACGATTCACGCTCATTCCGTTTATATACAGGACCAAAAGGTCAGCTATTTTGATTTCTTTGTCCAGGCGTAAAAAAATCAATTCACTGACAGTCAGACAAATCAGCAGCATGAAGAACAACAGCAGAGGCCACCGATCAAGCGGCTTTGTCAGACTGTTTTTCACCAGTTCATCGACAGGAAAGAAGCGATACATTCCTCCGTATTTCCGATTCAGCAAGGCAGATGTCTCCGCAGCATTTTGATTTGTTTTACAATGTAAAAGGCATGCCTTTGCCTTAATATTCCGGCTCTGCTCTTCGTTCAGCATGATCAGAATAAACCCGACATCACTCTTTTGATAATCCCACGGATTCTGAACTATGCAGCTCAAATCGGGAGATCCGCCCCCGCCCAGGAAGGACGGCAGCGGCATATCTCCCGCCAGCACAGCGGCATCATCCAACCTGAATTTTCCAAATCGGGTGCTGATATGGATTTTTCCGTCCGCATCTGCCGGATAATCTTCCAGACGGACCTTCTCCGTAATCCAAACCTGCCCCGCCTCGGGGATCTCACATTGTCCGTTTTTCATTTCCAGCCGTATTTCCCCGGCTGTATCAGGAGTCAGATACACTACCGCGCTTCCGGTCATAATAGATTCATCCAAAGAATCATCCGTCAGGCATATCCGTTCGATATATTCCGGCAGAAGCAGTTCCCCTTGTTCAAAGCAATAATCCGAGCCGTACAAGACATCTCCGAAAATAAGCTCATCATGATGAGGAAAAATTTTTTTGAAGGCTCTGGTTTCTTCAACTCCGGCAGCCAGCGGCAGCAGACTGATAACGGATAACAGCAGCAGGAAAAACAGCTGCAGACTAAAGCTCAGTTCACGGCGGAAATGCTTTGAATGCATCACTTTCACATAAAGCAGAAACTGTTTCATACTGTCCCCCCGTGCTTATCCTGCAAGATGGAAACAGACCTCCGGCGATGCAGGAAAAGCATCACAAGCACAACAAAATAAGCTATACCGACCGAAGCGGAAACATATCCCGCGTCAGGCATACATTCGACGGCAAAAATCGGCAGGATCGGCATCATAAGCCTTTGTAAGACCAAGGCAGAGCCTTCCGAAAGCAGCAGCAAGCCAAACAGTTCCAAACTTTCCGCCAACATCATGAGCCATTTTTCTGCGCCTAACACGGTATATATCCTGCGCACACTGCACAGCTTTTCATCCCAAAAGGATATCAGATATATCAAGCCGAGCCATACCCCCAGACAGACCAGCAAGCCCAGGGGCATCAGGGACAAAAAATCCTTCAGGTGAAATTTTTCCGTATCACCGCACGAACAGCTGACTTCCGCCTTCGGATCGAATCCGGCCAAACGCTGTCGGTACTCGTTTATCAGAATACTGTTAGCACCTTTGAAAGAAATGAGTATCAGTTCACTCTTCGCTCCAAGCTGACAATACAGTTTGTACGGGACAATCTGCGTTTTCATTCTGAATACGGCATTGGGGTCTTTTTCAGGCTGTATCAGCGTCTGCGATGAATTTCCCAATTTCGAAAGGAAAGTATATGCATTGATCCAGGCGCAGCCGATCACCGAACATTTCCTTCCGCAAATATCCAGAAAACGTTCTTCTCCCAATGCGCTGTATTGTTCTTCATCCAGGATAACCACTGCCTGTCCGTCCCGCAGTTCTTCCTCGGAAAAAGTGCGTCCGGCAATCAGAGATGTCCACGATTCGATTCCATATTCACCGTCCCAGCCGAGAAGCATCCCCCCGTCCTGCAGTGCAGAAAAACTGATAAAGGTACTAAGCTGCATGTTACTGTCCCGCAAAAACGAATACAGTTCCTCTGCATTCCTCTCACCGGGCAGATAAGCCAGAGTCGCATAATCCGTTCTTTGGCATGTGTTCAAATAATCTGTTTCGACATGGCAGAACGTAAGATTCATACACAGTAATCCGGAGAATATATTAATAAATATCAATAGCAGCGCGGTTTTTGCTGTACAAATATCATCATATATTCTCCGGACAAGAAGAAACAGAGCCGACTTCATTCGGTTCAATCTGTTGCGACAGTAGCACTTAATTCGCGCCGCGTCGTAATCTGCTGGTCGTCCCCACAGCGAGCATAAAACAGTCCATCTACATAATTAATTTTTTTCTCTTTGATTGATACCTCTGAATATGCCGCATTATAATTAGAATCGTACCGATAATACCCTTCCCGATCAGGAATCCACTCAAAACTATGTGTGTCATCATTATAATGTTGGATACGAATATTAGCAGAAAGATAATTGTCCACAGGATTACATGAACACTTTTCTATTCTTGCAGTTGCAATTTTCTTTCCAAACCAGGCATCACTTAATTCAACATGAGCATCGGAATAGGGTTGCAAACAGGCAGAAGCCTTAATAGTTCCAACTGAAACAAATAACACAAATAGAAACAGAACGATTTTTTTCTTCATTTTGAAAATCTCCCTTTTTTCTTTATTAACTCATTTTTTCCGAGAGAAAGATTATTCCTCAACGAATGGACTTTCTCCGCGTCAATCGAATAACTGCACTGTTATCAGATGCTCTCAGCGATACAGGGGATAATCATCCCTGACTTTCTGTCGCCATGCAGGTTCCTCACCGGAATAATCGCTGAAAACACGTACAAAGGAATCATTCGAAAGGAATAATTCTTCAGCAAAGCCACTCAGATACGTTCTTTCATTATCTACCAGCCGCCAAGTACCTTCCCCGACATAAATCCGATGTAAAATGCCGTTTTCTTCCGTGTACTCATACAAATAGTAGTTTCCTCCTGCAATAATATCCGTGATATCCTTTTTTATGTTTTCGAAGACAAAATATGTACGGCTGCCTTCGACCACAGAATACCCACACGAGGAATTACACAAATAAGTCACCACTTTAATCGCATTTTCCTTCACCTGAATATCTGCCGTCATGTTGCCGTTTCCGATAGATTTGAAGAAAGAAATTGCTTTTTGGGTAAGTGAAACACCTGAAGATGCATATACAGCTGCATCAGACAATAAAAACACAGCCAGTGCTAAAGCAGCGGCTGTGGCAGCCGTCAGTTTCTTTCTGAATTTCACCGTACCGCTATGCAATAGTGATTCTACCGGCGGCGCATCTGATACCTCCGGCAGATTTATGTATTCTTTATATAGTTTTCTGTCAATCATCTGAAAAATCCTCTTTCAAAATCTCCTTTAATAAATTTCTGCCTCGGCACAGCCTCTTTCGAACCGCCGCTTCGGAAAGCCCCAGGACCTTTGAAATATCCCGGCAGGATACTTCATCGTAATAATACAAATGAATTACAATCCGGTATGCCTCAGGCAGGGCTTCAACAGCTTTCGTCAAAGCGGATGAACGTTCTTTTTTAAGCAATTCCTCTTCGGCGGACGGAGACAGGAGGATTGTCTCACGAATTAATTTTTCACTATCAAATGACGTTCCTTCTTCAAGTTCTGCATTTTTCTTACGCCAGAAGCTGCCGGAGATATCCCTTGCGCGGTTTATCGCAACCCGAAAAAGCCAGATTCGTAAATGATCCCGGCTTTCAAATTGTTTTTCCGTACTGCAGTATTTTACAAAAGCATCTGCTGCCGCATCCTCTGCATCCTGAATGTTGCAGCATATTTGATAGGCTGCAAGGCAAATGCTTTTCCAATACGCATCAAGAGCTTCCTGGGCAGAAAGCCGCAAATGTATCACCTCCATTCTATTCGTTATTAAGGCCTCTACTATATATACGATTGAGTTTCAAAAAAGTGACACGTATTTGAGGGCTAAGTATACATTATTTTGAAATCTTAACCAATACTATTTTAACGCAAAGAAACCGCGAAGGAAATACCGGAATTTTCTTCTGTTTTTAAAAAAGGGATTTCTAAGAACAATAAAAAATAAGCGGGATTTCTTCGCGCTTCGCGCGCCCGAAATCCCAATTTTTGAAGGACATTCTGAAAATAAGCGGGATTTCTCCGCGCTTCGCGCGCCAGAAATCCCGGGTTTCAAAGGACAACATGAAAATAAGCGGGATTTCTCCGCGCTTCGCGCTCTCGAAATCCCTGCATGCCGCAAATCCAAGTGAAAATAATACGGGATTTCTCCGCGCTTCGCGCTCTCGAAATCCCTGCATGCCGCAAATCCAAGTGAAA
>JAZLHR010000031.1:0-56059 GCA_045616945.1 Lachnospiraceae bacterium
TGCCGGGTGCCAGGCTTGCGATAGTATCGCTCTCGCCGTCTGCCAGCTTGGCGCCGGGAAGCTCATCTTCCACCTTGATGTTGCTTACCGTCACATTTCCCTTGTTGGTCACCGTCACCGTATAGGTAATCGTCTGACCGAGGCTTGCTTTTTCACCGGCTGCAAGGTCTGACTTCTTCGTTACTTCAATTGTGCTGTCGACCGGCTTGGTCGGATCTTCCGTTTCATCGTCGCCATACGTCGGGTCGCCGTTCGGGTCTTCCCCGCTCGCGGTGGCGATATTCTCGATGCTGCCTGCAAGGATGTCGGCTTCGGTCACCACATATGTGAAGTGTACTTCCGCGCTCATGCCGGGTGCCAGGCTTGCGATAATATTGCTCTCGCCGCTTGCCAGCTCAGTGCCGGGAAGCTCATCTTCCACCTTGATGTTGCTCACCGTCACATTGCCATTGTTGGTCACCGTCACCGTATAGGTGATCGTCTGGCCGAGGCTTGCGGTTTCACCGTCTGCAATGTCTGACTTCTTCGTTACTTCAATTGTGCTGTCGACCGGATCGGTCGGATCTTCCGTTTCATCGTCGCCATACACCGGGTCGCCGTTCGGGTCTTCCCCGCTCGCGGTGGCGGTATTCACGATGCCGCCTGCAAGGATATCGGCTTCGGTCACCACATATGTGAACTTAACGTCCGTGCTTTTGCCGGGCGCCAGGCTTAAGATGGTGTCCGTCTGGCCGCTTGCCAGATTGGCGCCGGGAAGCAGATCTTCCACCCTGATGTTGCTTACCGTCACATTGCCCTTGTTGGCCACCGTCACCGTATAGGTGATCGTCTGACCGAGGCTTGCGGTTTCACCGGCTGCAAGGTCTGACTTCTTCGTTACTTCTATCTTGTGGTTGACCGGATCGGTCGGGTCTTCCGTATCACCGTCGTCTTCCGTCGGGTCGCCGTTCGGGTCTTCCCCGCTCGCAGTGGCACTATTCAAGATGCTGCCTGTAAGGATGTCGGCTTCGGTCACCACATATTTGAAGTGTACTTCCGCGCTCATGCCGGGTGCCAGGCTTGCGATAATATCGCTCTCGCCGTCTGCCAGCTTGGCGCCGGGAAGCTCATCTACCACCTCGATGTTGCTTACCGTCACGTTGCCCTTGTTGGTCACCGTCACCGTATAGGTAATCGTCTGACCGAGGCTTGCGGTTTCACCGGCTGCAAGGTCTGACTTCTTCGTTACTTCTATCGTGCGGTCGATCATTTTCAACTTGTATACCGCGATATATTCAATGGGGCCGGGGCCAGTCACATCCGTCACTGAGCCGTCATCGTGCAGGGTAACATTTTTATCTCCATTTTCATCGTGGCGTTCCCAACCGATAAAGGTATAGCCGTCACGGGAGGGGTCATCGGGAGCATGGCTGCTGCCAGGAGTTTCATCCGTTACGGGAACAAGCTCATCTTTCAGTATTATCTCATCCCAGTCAAGGAAGATAACTCGCACGCCCCAACATGCGGTGAGGGTCGCCCAGATGGTATTGTCGGGCAGAGTAAGGCTGTCCTCCGGCAGGATACCGGACAGACCCTGACATACTTCATACCCGGCATACCCCTTCGCCAAAGCATTGACGCTCATGCTGAACATCAGGCAGATCGCCATCAGCAGCGAAAAAAGTTTTTTCGTTGTTTTCATTTCTATTACCTTCTTTTATAGCTATCGATCCCGCTTTGTTTAAAAAATATTGTCCTCTTGATACGGAAAGTACATGAAAACGATCAGGCTTCCGTCTTCGTCGATAGTCATTTGTATTGAACTGTAAATGGGAACATAGTTTCTAATAACTGCGGCATTTTCAGTTACTAAAGTTCCCGGTACAACACCGGGCACGACCTTATCATCCAGGATCAGATCTCCTGTATCAATATCAATATACCGCACCGTATAGGAGACATAAATCGGTTCTTCTTCTTTATAGATGAAGGTGAACTCATTTCTTCCCAGGTCGATCCATTCAAACTTCCACTGGCCGTAAACGGTGGTGTCCCCGCTGATGTTCGTTACCGCGGTGAGGGGAGCAGTACACGCTTCATCGCTGCACCAACCGGTAAAGGTCCATTTGCCGATCGTGGACTGGTTAATGGTCTTCGTCTGGCTTTCATCACCAATAAGTACGTATCCTTCGACAGCAAGGGCGTACACAGTCACCTCTGTGCCGACAGGAATACCGTAAACGTCATTTGGCGGGCAAATGAGGAAGCCATCCTCGCTCACATAGCTTACTGTATAGTCCTCTGCCGCAGGGGGCGTCCCGTCAGCTGTTGTCCATTCAGTGGTAAGTGCATTTGCCAGTTCGACACTGCTGCCTGCCAGGATGCCTGCAACAGAATCCGGCGCTGCCGTATCGCCAGGAATGCCGTAATCCGGGTCTCCGGTAACCTCATAAGTCAAAGTGTATGTCTGTGCCACACCGTAGTCCAGCGTCCAGCCGATAAACTCATAACCCTCACGCTGCGGTATCTTTGAAGATACGGCATAAGCCTCTCCTCCCGTCCCCGCATCCGGATCCGGAAGATCTGTCACGGCATCCGTCGTTCCGGGGCGATATGTCATGGTGAATCCGTCTGCCGCATAGACGACAGCACTGACGGAAAACACCAACGCCGCAATGAGAGCTAAACTGATATTTTTCTTTTTCATACCTCTCCCTCCGAACTGTCGTTAGATTGTCGGTCTAACTTTCAGGGTTCACTGCACCCGTTTCTAATATGGATCGGTTTTCGCCTCTTCCTCCGTGATCTGCCAGGACGTACAAGCCTTGACCGCGCCTTTTATCGCCAGCCAGATCCTCTGCTCCATATCATGGCTGTCTTCAAGCTTCCCGACAATGATCTTCTCCGCGAAGCACAGGGTCATTTCAAAAATGTAATTGATCCAAAAGCCTCTGTAGGACTGCTCGGCGCCCCCGAAGTGTTTTTCAAACACCTCATACGCTTTGTCAAATCCGCCGTTATATGCCTGACGCCTGCTTCGGACCTCATCCGTATAAAGAGAAGAGTAGCGGTACCGGATCAGGAAGATCGTCTCTTCCTTATGCCTGATCAGATATCGGAACACATCATGCCAAATGGTATATACAGCCTGACCGAACGGCACGCTGTCCGGATGCCGGATAAAAGCACTGTGCGCCAGAATATTCGAGACCTGCCTGTCCACATAAAGAAAAGCCTCTCGAAGAAGGATCTCTTTGGTCGGGAACCGCCGATACATCGTAGCTTCGGAAAACCCCGCATAGGCCGCAACGTCTTTCGTCCGTGCGTTCTCTATGCCGATCTTCGCAACCGTCTGGATCGCTCCTTCAATAAACATTTTGTCCGATGCTTTTTCGCAAGCCATGCCTTGACCTCCTCGTGAGAAGAACTTACTGACATCTTCTCCTAAAAACGCGGATTCCATTATTCGAAAACGCACCCGCACACGATGCATAATACTTATCACACCGTGATCCTGTATCAGAGCTTACAAAGCCCCTAATATGGACATCTATTATACCCCCCCATTTAAAACAGTCAAGAGCATTCCCCCAAAAAGCTAACAAGAGTCCCCAAAAAAAGTGACCAAAAAAGCTGACAAGAGTTCCAAAAAAGTTCCTCCAAAAAGCTAAGAGTATTCCCAAATAAAGCCGGCGGAAAATCTGCCGACAAAGCCGACAAAAAAAGCGCAGCAAAAAACGCAGCAGCAGACAGGTCCCCGGAGGGCCTTTTTGCGCAGTCCTTCCGTCCGCGCTCTTTTTTCAATACAGTTCCTTCTTCTGCATGGTCAGGATAAACGCGCTGCCCTCGCCCGGGCTGCTTTCCGCCCGGATCGGTAGTGAAAGAAGATCCGCCGCCTTCTTTGCCAGATACAGTCCCAGACCGCTGGAGACCCGGCCTGTCCGGCCGTTGCTGCCCGTATAGCCTTTTTCGAAAATGCGCGGCAGGTCCTCCGGGGCGATGCCGACGCCCGTATCCCGCACGACCAGGCTTTCCCCTTCCAGTCCGACGGAGACCGTCCCCGCCGGTGTATATTTTATCGCATTGGACAGAAGCTGATCCAGGATGCAGGCGAACCATTTCCGGTCGGTCACGATGCTTCCCCCGGAAGGCACATAATCCAGCTTCAGACGCTTCTCGATGAACTGCGGCGCGTATTTCCGCAGCGCCTCCCGGATCAGCTCGTCCAGACTGTATTCCCGGATCACCAGATCGTTTGTCTCGCTTCCCAGACGGATATACTGCAGCACCATATCCACATATTCCTCAATGCGGAACAGCTCCGCCAGCAGGGCCCGGTTTTCCTCCGTATCCGCCGCCAGCTTCAATTTCATAACGGCAATAGGCGTTTTGATCTGATGTACCCATACGGTATAATAATCCGCCGCATCCGCCCGCTCCCGGGCCGCCGCATCCTCCGCTTCCGTCAGCGCTGCCTGCAGCTGCCGAAGCATTTCCTGATAATCCGCTTCCGCCGAAGAATCCGGCTCCGGCAGGCAGGAAAGCATGGCCGTGACGCCGTTTCCCAGCACCGCGGCGCGCTCCCGCGCTCTTTTTTTCTCTTTTATGCAGGCAGATATGACGGCTGCCGACAGAAAAAAAGCGTCCAGCACCAGGATGTATAAAATCGGCTCCGACGGCTGCCCGTACAGCAAAGTCACCGCGGCATTGACAACTGTCGCGCAAAGCAGAAACAGCAGCAGAAGCCTGTTTTTCCTCACCGATTCCTTCAGGTATTTCATCTATCCGCCTCCTCTCACAGTATTCCGGAAACACAAAACAGGGGCAGAGGCCCGAAGGCCCGCCCCCTGTTTCTCAGGAAATCAAATATCCGCTGCCGGGCTTTGTCACGATCACGCCCGCCATCCCGCAGTCCTCCAGCTTTTTCCGGAGCCGGTTCACATTCACGGTAAGCGTATTTTCCTCTACAAAGCAGTCATCGTTCCACAGACGGAGCATCAGCGTATCCCGGCTGACGATCCTGCCCTTGTTTTCCAGCAATGTCTGCAGTATCCGCCGCTCGTTCCGGGTGAGTTCCGCCTGCCGGCCGCCGCAGCGGACCGTTCCGTCGTCCAGATTCAGTTCCCCGCCGGCAAAGGGCAGGCAGTTTGCCCGCTCCGCAAGCTCATAGCTCCGGCGCAGGACTGCCTGCAGCTTCGCGTGCAGCACCATCGGTTCCGCCGGCTTGGCGATAAAATCGTCCCCGCCCATACTGACGGCCATGACGATATTCATGGTATCGGAGGCCGAAGACACGAATACAATCGGGACCGTACTGATGCGCCGCAGCTCGGCAGTCCAGTAATATCCGTCCTGATAGGGGAGCTTGATATCCATCAGCACCAGATGCGGCGCGCAGGCGCGGAATTCTCCCGTGATATCACGGAAATTTTCCGCACAGCAGGCCTCGTTCCCGTAGCTCTCGATTTGTTTCTTCATTTCTCCGGCGAGGGCAAAATCATCCTCTACGATCAGGATCCTGTACATATCCGCCTTCGTTTTTCCGATATAAGGCCCCTAGCGCACGATCTTATAATAGGTCCGCGAGGTCGCCCCGTAGATCAATACATATACCAGCGAAAAGACCGCAAAGGTCACGAGTGCACTGCTGCGGAAGACAGATGCGTCCGAAAGCATCAGCAGATTCAGCATCTTCAGCAGCATCGGGTAAGCGGCGGCCAGGTGCACGCCCGCAGCGGCCAGCGGCAGGAAAAAGACCAGCCGTACCTGCGTGCGGATGGTTTTCCGGACCTCCGCCCGGCTCATCCCGATCTTCTGCATGATGCGGTAGCGGCTGCTGTCCTCGCAGCCTTCCGAGATCTGTTTATAATAGATGATCAGGGCCGTAGCAAACAGGCATACCGCGCCGAGCAGGATCCCCAGGAACAAAAAGCTGCCGTACATGCCCAGCACGCCCTCCCGGGCATCCCAGTAGCTGTCCGACCGGCGGCTGTACCAGGCGCCGCGGCTTACGGCATACTCTGCCAGCTGACGGTCGACCTCCTGCACAAGCGCAGGGCCGGCTTCACACGCCGCGTCCCGGTCCGTAAACCGTACTGCGGTGCCCGCCGTCATTTCCGATGCCTCCTCGCCGTAAGCAGCCTTCTGATCGGCAAATACCGTCTTCAGTTCTTCATCACTGACCACGGCCCCATATTCCGCGGCAGCGGTCCTGGTCTCGACGAAGACCGGGAAGGAGGTAAGATTTTCTTTTATCTTATAGGGCTTTCCGTGCAGCTCGAGAGTCCCCGTGATATTCTGCATGTCACTCGGTTCCGAGCTGATGCGGCAGAGCACGATCTCCCCCGCCTGCAGCCCGAGCTGCTTTCCGGTGAGCGAGCTGTACAGTGACTCGGCAATATAATGCACCGTCACAAGCTTTCCTTTTCTGCCTTCTCCGCTGCGCGAAGTCAAAAAACGGCTGCCCACACGGCTGTAGGAAACCGTCAGAGACTCCTGCCTTTCCTCGGCTTCGATCTTCAGCCCCTGCTTTTTTGCCGCACTGTGCAGAGCCTCCTCCAGCACATCCGCGGGAATGGGCTGCTTTGCTCCGTCCTCCCGGGAAATGTCCGTATAAAGGAACAGATGAAACGGATATCCGCTGTCAAGCGTCTGCTGCATCCCCGCATACAGGCTGAAAGTCGTAGAAATCATCACCAATACAGCCGTAGCCAGGATCGCCACCGACGCAAGCCCCACTGCGTTCTGCTTCATGCGGTACAGCAGACCGGCGACCGCAGGCATGTGTCCGGGCCGATAGTAATACTTTTTTGTGTTTTTTAACAGCTTTAATATGAATATGCTCCCGGCCTCAAACAGGAAATAGGTCCCGAGGATCACCAGCAGCACTGCCGGGAAAAACATGTTCAGTGCCTCCAGCGGGTCGGAGACCCTCCGTGCCAGGAAATATCCGCCGCCCATACTGACGGTGCCGATCGCCAGCAGCAGCCATTTGACCCGGGGCTCTTTTTCCCCGGCGGCGCTGCTCTGCAGAAGCTGCGCGGGCTGCATTTTCGCGATGACGACCCGGTTTTTCACAAAAGTCAGCAGATCCAGCGCCAGAAAAAAGGCGGCCGGGGGCAGCAGCGTGGAAAGCCTCAGGAAATAAAACCCGAAAACGATCTCCGTCTGCAGCAGGCGGCAGATGAGCAGCGAGCACAGCTTGTAGAAGAGAACGCCGAGCAGCAGTCCCGCAAGCAGGGAGGCCAGGCTGCTGAGGACCGTTTCCCAAAACAAAACACGGCCGATATGGCGCTTCTCCATTCCGAGGATATTGTAGATGCCGAATTCACGTCTGCGCTGCCGCATCAAGAAGCTGTTGGTATAGAACATCAATATCACGGCCAGAAGCGCCAGCACGCCCGTTCCGATCGGCAGAAAAACCGCCACATAATCGCCGCCGCGCAGTGCCCCGATCCTTTCGTCCTTCGCCAGCGTATAAGCGATATACAGACAGCCGAGCAGTCCGGCCTCCGCCAGCATGCGCGGCACAAAAAAGCGATAATTCTTACGGATATTGCTCTGTGCCAGTCTCAGGCAGAAAAACAGCTTCATTGCACGTTCCTCCGCTCTGCGGGATCCGGCTGCGGGCTGACCGGGAAGGCCGCGCTGCCGTTTTCCTTCACGCTGCGGAGCATCGTCAATGTATCGGATATCCGCCGGTAAAATTCTTCGTTGCTGCCCGTCCCCCGGTACAGCTGATGAAAAAGCACCCCGTCCCGGATGAACAGCACGCGGTTCGCGTGAGAAGCCGCATCGACTGAATGCGTGACCATGAGTATCGTCTGCCCGCTGCGGTTCATACCGGAAAAGATCCGCAGCAGATCGGAGGATGACTGGGAATCCAGGGCCCCCGTGGGCTCATCGGCCAAAATCAGGCGCGGATTCGTGATCAAGGCCCGTGCCGCCGCCACACGCTGCTTCTGTCCGCCCGAAAGCTCGTAGGGATATTTGCGGAGCAGTTCCGATATCCCGAGAGACGAAGCCAGAGGCGCCAGACGGGTGTACATCTCCGTCACGCCGACCCCGCTGAGCACCAGCGGCAGCAGGATATTGTCCTTTACGGAAAAGGTGTCCAGCAGATTGAATTCCTGAAAGACAAAGCCGAGATTCTTCCGGCGGAACGCGGCCATCTCACTCTCCCTGACCGATGCCAGCGGTCTGCCGTCCAGCTCGATCGTCCCTCCGGTCGGTGTATCCAAAGCCGCCAGCAGATTGAGCAAGGTCGTCTTTCCAGAGCCTGACTCGCCCATAATGGCGGCGTACTCTCCGCATTCCACGGTAAAGCTGACCCCCTTCAGTGCCTGAACCTGTCCGGCACCGAGGCGGGACGTATATGTTTTTTTCAGATCCGTTACCCTAAGCAGTTCCATACGGGTGATCCTCCTTCACGGTGATGCCCCCAGTATAAGGGCTCCGTCCCGCATGTGAAATCGAACACGGTGACAAGTCGGTGACAATCCTGTCACAAAAAAAGACAGTCCTGCCGCCGCGGGACTGTCTTTCCGCACACATCGGCAGCCGCCCGGCTGCCCTGCGCTTTTTCGTCAAAAGCCCAGCTCGGCACCGACCAGGATCACATGGATCCGGCCCGGGACCCGCTGCCAGGCGCTCAGGACATGATTGCAGCACATTCTGAGAGGTGCCGTGCAGCCCGCGCCCATTTCACAGCCGCGTCCCTGATCAATCGACAGGCAGTGCCCCTTGTAAAGGCAATAGGTCTCCACATTTTTCCGTATCGCGTTCTTCGGCGCGCAGATCGTTTTCACGCGCAGCACGGCGCTGTCCAGATCCGGCACGAGCTTGTTGATGCCGGCAATGACGATGACCTTCTTCGGGCCGTGCAGCAGCGCGCTGGTCCGGTTGGAGTTGCCGTCCACATTATACAGGCGGCCGTCCTCGATGACCGCGTTGGAGGACATCAGGAAGACATCCGCATGCTTCCCCAGCATATGCATTTCCTCCGCCATCTCCGCCGGTGCGCGGAACGGGTTATAAAGGACACTGGCCTTCGTCGGGACCTTTTCCAGAAGACCCAGTGCCTTCACGGTCTCCGAACCGCCCATGCCTACCTTGGCGCCCTCGGGGATCAGTTCCATTACCCGTGCGGCAGCCTCCTCCGGCGTCGCGGCATATTCGGCTTCCATGCGATTACGCCGCAGAGCTTCCATCGTTTTTTCTATACGAGCATCCATCAATATTTTCTCCTTCCGGTCCGGGACAGAGCCCCGCAGATCGTCTGCCGAAGTGCCGGTCCCCGTTCTTCACAAAATTTTCCTTTATTATACCATAAAACCGGAGCGAAATAAAATCTTTTTCTCATCCGGCCCGGATTTCCCGCTGCGGAGGCGCTGCCGCGCGGCCCCGCGGCAGTATTTTCCCTGCATGCGATATTCTTGCGTGTATGATTCTTCCGTGCTATACTGACCCGCGAAGGATGCCGGGAAGCTCCGGCCGGAAAGGATGCTCTATGATCCAGACGAAAAACCCCCTGGACGGGAAAAAAATCATATTCATCGGAAACTCCTACATGTATTTCGGCAAGATGGTCTTGATGCAGAAAAATCAGTTTGTCGATTTCGATTTTGAACACCGCCGCCATGACCCCGGCTATTTTTATCAGCTCTGCAAGCGGCGCGGCGCCGATGTGGATGTCACGAACTGGACTATCGGTTCCCATCAGCTGAACGATCTGATGGGCGATCACTGCACCCGTGACTACAAGGTCTGCTTCGGTACGCGGCATCTGGATTATCTTCCCGACCGCAAATACGATTACGTGGTGATGCAGGTCGGCGGCTGCGAGGAAGAATATGACTGGATGAGCTGGGTTTACAGGACCATGGATCTGTTCCGCACCGAAAATCCCGACGTGAAATTCCTGTATCTGGTCAATCCTGCCGCCTACGGCATCAATTTCCGCCGCGCCGGAGAGCCCATGAGATCCGTATTTGAGAATCTCCCGAAGCTGAAGGAGCTGGGAATCCGCGTCGTAGACTGGGGCAAATTCGTTACAGATCTGGCCTTCCGCGGCGTCAGACCCGCAGGCAGTCCTTATACCTACAGCAAAAACAGCTTCATCATCCGCCGCATGGAACGCGACGGCTTCCACGAAAACATGCTTGCCGGCTATATCACCACCCTCATGGTATATTGCGCGATCACCGGAGAATCCCCTGTCGGGCTGCCGCTCGATTTCACGGACGATTCCTCGCTGAATCCGCACTTCGACATCGATGCCTTCCGCGAACTCAATTACAGCTGGGGCACGGACGAGGACCGCGCGACGAATTTCCCGGAGATCCTCCGTGACAAGCGGGAGATGTTTGCCATCCAGCAGCTGCTGGAACAGTATATCTGAAAAACGCGGGGCGGTTTTCCCCGTTTTCCCCGATATGATCAAAAAAGAGCCATGTTATGCCCGATCTGAAGACCTCTATTGAACAGTTTGAAAAAAAGCTGGCCCGTTTTTATCCGAAAGTCTGGACGGCACTTCCTTAAAGAACCGTAACGGCGGGGCATACTTGAGGATTCCCGCACAAGCAAAAAAGGGGCAATCGCCGGGATTGCCCCTTTTTTGCTGTTTTTTGCCGGACTTAATCCGCTATTTCCTGCAAAGCATGCAGAGTCTCCTCTACCAGCTCACGGCCGCCCTCAGGCGAGATATGGCAGCTGAAAAGGATCGCGCTGTAGCCCTTTCCTTCGCGCCCCTGCTCCGTGCACAGGTATCCGCTCGCGCTCTTGCAGCGCTGCGGCTGTCCGGCCAGCTGGATCAGGAAGGTCTGAATGAAAGGAGAACGTGCGGCGATCTGATGGCCGTAGTCCATATACAGCTCAAACGGGTTGAAGGCGAAAGCGATGTCCCCCACGCGCACCGTATGCAGCTCCATGGGTAGCTTCGGTCTGGCCTCCTGGTCTTCAAAAGCCTTGATGATCGACAGGAAACGCTTCCGGTTGGAAAGACTGCGGCTGTTTTCCTTAAAATCGGCCGCCTTATCGCCGGTATCGACATACCCTTCCTCGCGGCAGGCCTGCAGCCCGGCCTTCGCGGCGGCATATTCCTCCGGTGTGACGAGCCAGCGGCTGAGTTCGATATCCCTGATACCGTGGACCAGCTTGATCTCCGTCCGGATATCATTCTTCGCCCAGGAAAGCACCTCTTCCAAAGCACCGAAAATGCGCTCCGCGATATCCCGGCGCATATATTCGTCCTTGATGGTCTCTTCGCCGCCGAATTTCAGTGCGAAACGGCGCTTCTGTGCCTCTTTGTAATGCAGCACGCGCGGTGCCAGGTCGCCGGCAGGCGCGCAGGAAGGCAGCAGATAGATATCTCCGTACTTTTCCGCCAGCAGTTTCCGCACCTCATGCCAGAAGCTGGCGGTGAGGACGGATACATTTTCCGAGCACTGGGACGGGCAGGGGATGCAGGCGAGCATACCGGTGAGCTTCTTTTCCGCATCGAAGGTATACAGGAAATTGGCAAAGGTCTCTGTCCCGGCTTCGTAGCGGTCAAAATCCGGATTGTCCGTTTTGCCGTACATCTCCGCCAGACCGTTCAGATGATAGGTCTCGCTCGCCTTCACGTTCTTCTTTTCCCGGGTCCTGCGGTAGCGCACACGCCGGCTGTTGCCTACGGCAGCAAAGCCGTAACCGAAGGCGATGCCGCCCGGCGCCCGGTTTTCCCACGCCTCGCACACAGCCTCCGCCATGCGGTCGGTCGCCCACTCGAAATAAGCCTGCGTATCTGCCACTTCCAGCGGAACGGGCATCTCATCCTCCGGTCTGTCTCCGGTGGTAAATTCGGTGGCCCGCAGAGGCGGCCCCGAGTGTGTATGCGTGCAGTTCATCACGATCGACTGTGCCGGGACCGCCGGGTTCAGGCGGCGGACCTTCGCCTGCACGGCCTCCGTGGTCGATGCACCGACCGCGACCGCGTCTACGGACAGGAAGATCAGGCTGTCCGGATCGCCGTCCAGCACGAGGCAGTTCGACAGTATCGGGTCATGAATGCCCTGCGAAATACGAAGATAGCTCTGCCCGAGCAGCAGGACCGGATCCGTGGTAGAAAGGTCACGGCGTGCCCATCCGATTTGTAAAGGTTTCATATCACACCTCCCGGTATTCCGATAATCTGGGTTCACTATACCCTATCCGGCGATATTTTGCAAATCAAAAGGCGGAGGCTGCCGCGCAGTCTCCGCCTCTCTGTCGATCGCACTCTTTATTTGATCAGCGTGAACTTGGACATAACGCTGCCGAGCGTATTGGCCACGGTGGACATGGACTTGATGAAGATATCCAGTGCCACGCCGACTACGTCCTTACGGGTATCGCCGATGGTATCGCCCGTAACGGATGCCTTATGCGCATCGGAGCCCTTGCCGTAGCCCTTCAGGGAGCCGCTTTCGATGTACTTCTTCGCATTGTCGAAGGCACCGCCGGAGTTGCCCATGAAGATGGCACGCGGGATGGCTACGATGGTCGCACCGACCAGGATGCCGCCGACGAATTCCACGCCGAACAGGAAGCCGCCGACCAGCGGCAGTACCAGAGCGAGCACGGACGGGAAGAGCATCTTCTTCAAAGCCTCGCGGGCCGCCGTATCGATCATCTTGTTGTAATCGGGGCGGACCTTGCCTTCAAGCACGCCGGGAATGGACAGGATCTTATCGCCTTCATCGGCCATCAGCTTGGCGGAATCGATGGTATTATCGGTCAGGATCGCGGAGAAATATTCTACCAGTGCGCCGCCGAGGATACCGCCGGCCACCACTACGAAGGAAGCAATGTTCAGGATGGGTTCCGCACCGACTGCGGTGTAGTTGCCCACATAAGCCACGATCAGGGACACGGTCGCAAATGCAGCGGAACCGATGGCAAAGCCCTTGCCGATAGCAGCGGTGGTATTGCCGACCGCATCCAGCTTATCGGTGATCACACGGATCTCTGCGGGCAGGTGGCAGGCTTCCGCCAGACCGCCGGCGTTATCGGCGATGGGGCCGAAAGCATCGATGGAAACGGTCGCGCCTACAAAGGCAAGCATACCGAGCGCGGAGATCGCGATACCGTAGGTGCCGCAGACCTTGCCGGAAATAAACAGCGAAATGGCGATCAGCAGGACAGGGAGCAGGCAGGAGCGGGAGCCGATGGCATCGCCCTTGGTCACGATGAAGGCTTCGCCTTCGGGAGCCATTTCCGCCAGCTTTCTGGTCGGCTTATAATCGGTCGAGGTGTAATATTCGGTAATGGAGCCGATGGCGACACCGGAAACGATGCCGAGCACGGCGGAGAGCCAGGGAGATACCCAGCCGAGCTTGAAGTCCGCATACAGCGGCAGGTCGCCGCGGCCGAATACGAACCAGGAGGTGCCGAGACCGATCAGTATGGTCAGGCCGGCAGAGATCCAGGTAGCAAGGTTCAGTTCCTTGGAAGGGTTATCGCCCATCTTCTTCACGGAAGCAAGACCGAGGCCGATCAGACAGCCCAGAAGTCCGCCGCCCGCAAGGACGATCGGGTAAATGACCGTTGCGTCGAAGGTCGCCGCGGAAACGCTTGCGCCCTGACCGGCAAACAGCGTCGCACCGATCAGAATGGAGGCGGCCATCGTGGCAACGAAGGATTCCAGCAGGTCGGAGCAGTTGCCGGCGATATCGTTCACGTTATCACCGATGAAGTCGGCGATCGTGTTCGGGATGCGGCTGTCATCCTCCGGCAGGTCGTGACGGAGCTTGCCGAGGATATCGGAGGAAATATCGGCAGCCTTGGTATAGTTGCCGCCGGCTACACGGTTGAACATGGCAACCACGGAGCAGCCCAGGGAATAGGTCGTGATGCGCATCGTGGTCGGATTGCATACCATCAGCTTGATGATGCCGGTGCCCTCCGCGTCATGAGAAACGCCGAAAGCCAGCAGGATCAGGATCAGGCCGAACATACCGAATGCCTGTACACTGAGGCCGGAAATGGAACCGCCGCACAGAGCAACCTTTACGGTCTCGCCGATGGACTTGGTTTCGCGTGCCTTATTGGACGTACGCACATTGGCGTAGGTCGCGCTCTTCATGCCGATGACGCAGGCAAGGGAGCTCATGGCAGCCCCGAGAATGAATGTCAGACCGCTGGTAGCTTCCACGAACAGGGAGAACACCAGAGCCACGCCGATCACTACCCAGATGATCGTCTTGTACTCGGTCTTGATGAACTGATTGGCACCTGCGCGGATGATGCCCGCCAGATCTGCCATTTCCTCCGTACCTTCCTTCATCCTCTTGATCTTGCTGTAATTGAAGATTACATAGCAAACGGTCAGGACGATGACTGCAAGTACGACATAATAGAGCCAACTCATGTCGGTACCTCCTGTAATCGGTTAAAAAACCGAATTTTTGCGCATCATATCACAGCCCCCCGCAGAAAAGCAATTTGTTTTTCTTGTCATTCTTTTCTTGTTTTCGCACTATTTCAGACGAAATACAATAATTTTCCGTTTTTTTCTCCCGGTTTTCACCCTCCGGCGCTAAATACCGGTCTGTTTTTCCGGTCTCTCCTGCCCGGTGTCCCCGCCTCTTCCCACAGATAGCCGCCCGGCGATCCGCCGGCCGCCTGCCGGCCTCGGGCCTCCCGGCTGCATATTTCCCTTGTATATTTCCGGGAAAAGGCGTAAAATATATTAAATTATGTCACAAAACTCACTGTGGAAGGACAGCAGTATGAATACTCCCGTCAGCCGCAGAAGAAAGAGTTCTTTCCCGCTGATCGTTCTCTTTTTTTTGCTGATCATAGCCGCCGGTCTCCTCGTTCTGCGGTTGGTGCAGACCGAAAAAGAACCCTCTCCGGCCGATACATCCGCCCAGGGCAGCGAAACAGCCCAAAGCACCGAAAGCCCGCATAGTACGGAGGTCCCGCAAAGCACCGAAGTGCCGGATGTGACCGCGCCCGTCATCCGCGGCGCACACGATCAGAGCTTCCCCGTCGGCACATCCGTACTCTACAAATCCGGCGTCACTGCCGCAGACGACCGCGACGGTGAAGTTCCCGTGACCGCAGATACCTCGGCGGTGGACCGTTTCCATGCCGGCAGCTACCCGGTCGTTTATACGGCATCGGACGCGGCAGGCAATACCGCCTCCGTTACCGTGTTCTTTACCTTTACCGAAGAGACCCTGCCCCCCGAAACGGCCGATCCTTCCGAAACGGCCGATCCTTCCGAACCGTCTCTCCCGGAAAGCACGGAGGAGCCTTTCTCCGTATTTCCCGGCGCGATGGACACCTCCCGTTATCAGCTGAAAGAGGAAGTGCATAAGATCATGGACAAGATCCTGACCCCCGAGATGAGCGAGGAAGAAAAGCTCCGCGCTGTTTGGAACTGGACGCGGACCAAGATCGGCTACGACAACCTGATCCACACGGAGGTCGTTGACCGCGACGGTTGGGAAGCCTCCGCCATTTACGGGATCATTCGCCGCAAGGGCAGCTGCTATATGTACTATGCGGTCCTGAAGGCTTTCCTGACCGAGCTCGGCTATGAGACCATCGATATCACCGACTGCCTGCACGATCCGCCCCAGCACTATTGGCTCCTCGTTCAGGTGGACGGCGAATGGCGGCATATCGATTCCACCCCGCGTCAGACCGGCGCGAAATTTTTCCTGAGCACTGACAAGGAAATACTGGATTATTCCAAAGCGCACGGAAATCCCTTCGAATTCGATCTGACCAAATACCCCCGCACCCCCGGAGAACTGCCCGATGAATACCTTCGCCCGTATTATCCGGAGCTTTTTGACGAAAACGGCCAGCGTCTGCCCGAAACGCAGTCTGCCGAAGAGCCTTCCTCCGCGGAGGCTGCTGCCGGCACGCCGACCGATCCCGCTGTGAGGTAAATATCTATGCAAGGCAAAAAAACCGCTCTGCGCATCACAGCTTCGATACTGATCTTCGTTCTGCTGTTCACCCTGCTGCAGAAGCTTGTTGTCCCGAAATATGCCTCCGCTTCCCGCGAGGGCAATCTGATCGGCGAATACTATGATGAGACCCGGGAGCATGACGTGCTTTTCCTGGGCGACTGCGAGATCTACGGCAATTTTTCGCCGGTGGAGCTCTGGCGCAGCTGCGGCCTCACCTCGTACCTGCGGGCCAGTGCCGAGCAGCTGATATGGCAGTCCTACTACCTTCTGGAAGAAATGCTCACCCGCGAGACGCCGAAGGCAGTCGTTCTGAACTGTCTGGCGCTGCGCCACAACGAGCCCGATTCGGAAGCCTACAACCGCATGACGCTGGACGGAATGCGTCTCAGCCCTTCCAAGCTGCGGGCCGTCCGCGCCTCCATGACGGAAGATGAAAGCTTCCTCAGCTATCTTTTCCCGCTGCTGCGCTTCCACAGCCGCTGGAGCGAGCTGGAGAAGGAGGATCTCACGTATCTGTTTTCCCGCGAGAAGGTCTCCTTCGAGGGATATATGCTCCGCTGCGATGTGCAGCCCGAAACACGCCTGCCCTCCGTGCGCCCTCTGCCGGACTATCGCTTCGGGGAGAATGCGATGAACTATCTGGACAAAATCACCGCTCTCTGCCGGGAAAAGGGCATCTGCCTCATTCTCATCAAGGCTCCGGTGGATTATCCTTACTGGTATGACGAATGGGACAGCCAGGTAGGGGAATATGCGGACGAAAACGGCCTCCGCTATGTCAATCTGCTGCGCGAGGATACCGGCATAGATATGCAGACGGACAGCTATGACGGCGGTCTGCATCTGAATGTCAAGGGCGCCGAAAAAGCGACCCGCTTCCTGGGACGCATCATCCTGGAAGAGATCGGTCCCGCCGACCACAGTCAGGATGCGGAGCTGACGGAGATCTGGCAGAAAAAAGCTGACGCCTACGATGCGGAAATAGCACTGCAGGAAGCAGAACTTGCGGCATACGGCTGCCTCCCGCACCTGGGTCAGAAAGGAAATAACTGATATGAAAAAAATCATCACCATCCTGCTTTGCGTACTGCTCGCGGGCTGCCTGTGCGCCTGCGGCGGCAGCCCTGCCGAAAGCAGCGGTGCGCAGCAGCCCGCCGGCACCGAAAAGGGCAGCGAGGTCCCCGGCACCGATACCCCCGAACCGGCATCCTACGCTTTCCTGTATCAGGGCACACGGATCGAAATGGACAGCCCTTCCGCCCCCGTCACGGATTCTCTCGGCAAGCCTCTGGATTACCGTGAGATCGACAGCTGTGCGGGACTCGGACTGGAAAAGACTTATTTTTACAACGATTTTGAGCTTTCCACCTATCAGGACGATGCCCGCGGCAAGGCCGACTGCATCTATTCCGTCTATTTTACTTCCGACAACTGTGAAACGGCCGAAGGCATCTGCCTCGGGATGGCGCGCAGCGAAGTCCTGGAACGTCTGGGCGAAACGGAACAGTGCAGCGAAGACCAGGCCATTGCCAGAAAGAAAAACGCATCCGTCTTCGTGACCTTCCAGAACGGAACGGCCGCCACGATCGAGATCCTGACCAACAAGGTGAATTGATATGCAGGGAGAAAGAACGATTCTGGAGCTTCTGGCCCCTTCCTTTGCCGCACATCCGGACAAGATCGCCGTTGAGGATCCTTCGCACGCCCTTACCTATGCCGAATTAAGCTCCCTTTCGAGGCGCCTCGGTGCCGCCCTTCTGGAAAAGCTGCCCGGCTCCGGACAGACCCCGGTCATGGTATTTGCGGATAAAAGCTGCGAAGCGCTCGTGATGCTGCTGGGCTGCCTCTGCGGCGGTCATCCCTACGTCCCCATGGACACGAAAACGCCGGCCGACCGGCTGCAGGCGATCGCAGATACCCTGGGCACCTCGGTGATGCTCTGCAGCGAAACGGATACAGCCGCCGTGCGCGAGCTCGGCTGGAGCGGTCCCCTGTACATTTACGAAGAGCTGCTGGCCTGCGATGCCGACCTCTCACTGACGGAAGAGGCGGCGGCCCGTGCGCTGGATACCGATCTGGCTTATATTCTTTTTACATCCGGCTCGACCGGTGTGCCGAAGGGCGTCGCCATCCGGCACCGTTCCCTGCTGGACTATATCATCCACGCCACGGATCTTGTCGGCATCCGCGAAAGTGACATTGTCGGCAACCAGACACCCTTTTACGCCGATATGTCGCTGAAAGATATCTACATGACCCTGGCAAAGGGCGGAACGCTCTGCCTGATCCCGCAGAAATATTTTATGACGCCGAAAAAGCTGCTGGCCTATCTGGACGAACGCCGCGTCACATTTCTCGCCTGGGTCCCCACGGCCTACAGGATCATCGCCCAGTTCGACGCGCTCTCCAAGCTGCGCCCGGCCTCGCTCCGGCGCTTTGTCTTCTCGGGCGAGGTCATGCCCATTCCGGTCTTCCGTTACTGGAAGTGCTTTTATCCGGAGGCAGGATATGCCCAGCTTTACGGGCCCACGGAGATCACCGGGGCCTGCACTTATATGGAAGTGACCCGGGATTACGAGGACGGCGAGCAGATCCCCATCGGCAGGCCCTTCCCGAATACGGGCATTTCTCTCCGGGATGAGAACGGAGCCGAAGTTCAGCCCGGCATGACGGGCGAGATCACGGTCTTCGGCAGCTGTCTGGCGGCCGGATACTACCGCAATCCCGAAAAAACTGCCGCTGCTTTCGTACCGGATCCCCTTTCCCCCTGCGGCAGCCTCATGTACCGCACGGGCGACCTGGCCTACCGGAACGAAGACGGCGATCTGGTATTCGTTTCGCGCAGGGATTGGCAGATCAAGCATGCCGGAAGGCGTATCGAACTGGGCGAGATCGATGCCGCGGCCATGAGCCTGGACGGCGTGGCTGCCGCCTGCGCGGTACATAACCGTGCCAGAGACATCATCGGCCTGTATTATATCGGTGAAGCGGACACCAAAACGCTGCTCGCCGCCCTGAAACAGAAGCTCCCGCCCTATATGGTCCCCGCTTCCCTGATGAAGGAGGCCGCGCTGCCGATGCTGCAGAGCGGCAAAACAGACCGCAAACGTCTGGATACCATGTTCAATACTGAAAGAGGTACCTTATGAGAGAACAGATCTTAGCTATCCTGCAGGAAATCAACCCCGATATCGATTATGAAAAAGAAAAGCAGCTGATCGACGGAGCCTGTCTGGACTCCTTTTCCGTCATCCGTCTGGTCACGGAGCTGATGGAAGCCTTTGATATCGAGCTGGACGCCGACGACCTCGAACCGGAAAAGCTGAACAGCCTCGACAACATCTGCGCGCTGGTAAAGGAAAAGCAGGAGGCATAAAATGAGGCTTCACCGCATCTTGCTCCCGGCGGCAGGACTGGCTTTTCTGTGGTATGAATCCGGCTGGACGGCTCCGCTGTGGGTACTCGGACTGGCGCTCGTCACCTGGCTGATCGGCCTGCGGCTCGGCAGCGCGGCGGCGGACGGACGCAAAAAAGCCGCAAAGCTGTGGCTGCTGCTCGGTCTCGCCGCGGACCTGGGCCTGCTGCTGTATTTCAAATTTTTCAAATGCGGCGGGCTCATTGCTCCTTTGGGCCTTTCCTACTATACGCTCTCCATCGCGGCCTATCTGATCGACGTCGCGCACAAGAAACATCCCGCGGAAGAAAATTTTGCGGACTATTTGTGCTTCGTCACCTTCTTCCTGAGCCTCCTGCAGGGGCCCATCAACCTTTACCGCAAACTGATGCCTCAGATCAAAGCCCCTTTGGGCTTCCGGAAAGAGGCACTCGGAAGCGGGCTGCGGCGCATCCTGTGGGGCCTTTTCAAGAAAATGGTCATCGCCGACCGGCTCGGGATCGCCGTGATCGCGGGGCTGAAGGATCCTGCCGTGGGCGGCTTCGCGCTGTTCCTGATCATGGTGCTGTACAGCTTTCAGATCTATTCCGATTTTTCCGGCGGCATCGACGTGATCATGGGGATCGCGGAAATATTGGGCTTTTCTCTCCCGGAAAACTTCCGGGCGCCTTTCCTCGCGGAGACCGTTTCGGATTTCTGGAAGCGCTGGCACATCTCCCTGGGCGACTGGATGGAGAAATATCTCTATTACCCGCTGGTCCTCTCGAAGCCCATGCAGCGGCTGACTAAAAAGATCAAAAGCAAATATTTCCGGAGCGTGTTTGCCGCTTCGGCTGCCTCCTTTGCGGTATTCGTGGCAGTAGGCATCTGGCACGGTACCGGCTGGAACTATGTCGTCTACGGCCTGTATCAGGCGCTTTGGGTCTCCGGCGGCATCCTCACCTCCCCCGCCCGCAAAAAGCTGCGCGGGAAGCTGCATATCAACGATAAATGCCTGCCCTGGCGGATCTTCTGCATACTGCGCACCTTCGTGATCCTGGTATTCGGCCGCTATCTGTCGCGTGCCGGCAGTCTGCAGCAGGCATTCTCTCTCTATTCCCGCACCTTTTCGCCGAACGCGGCCGGCACCCTGGCGGAAACGCTGGGCGGCCTCGGTCTGGACAGAGCCAATCTGCTGCTCGTCCCCGTGCTCCTGATCCTGCTCCTGGCGGCGGAGATCGCCGCGGGCCGCGGACTGAAGCGCGAAGAAGTCTGGGCACGGCTGGCCTTCCCTGTCCGCGCACTGATCCTTCTGGCCGGGATCTTCGGCATCCTGATCCTGGGTATGTACGGGCCCGGCTACGATGCCGCCGCCTTCATTTATCAAAGCTTCTGACAGCTGCGGCGCCCGCCCTGCGAAAAAAGACAAACCGGATTTCCGTCTTTCGGATCCCCGGTTTGTCTTTTTTTCATGTTTTCTTTTATACGGCGCAGCCCGAGGTGCGCGGCTTACTGGATGCCTTTTCCGCCGTCCACGTATAGGCTCTGGCCGGTAATATATCTGCCTTCTTCGGAACAAAGGAGCGACACGATGCCCGCAAGGTCCTCCGGCTCACCGAAATATCCCAGCGGGATGGACGCCTTCACCTTCTCGATATATGCCGGATCGGCGAGAGAATCCCTGTTCCGGTCGGTCATGATCACGCCCGGCGCCACACTGTTCACCGTGATCCCGTCCTTCGCCAGCTGCAGGGCCAGCGACCGGACCATATTCGTCTGCGCCGCCTTGCTGGAAGAATATACCAGCATATCCGGATGCGGCTTCGCCTCCTGCACCGAGCCGATGGCGATCACTCTGCCCCAGCCCTTTTCCCTCATATGCGGCACGGCCGCCTGCGCCAGCAGCAGAGAAGAAAGATAATTGCAGTTCAGCTGGTCATAGGCTTCTTCCGGTGTGATCTGCTCCCAGGGCTTTCTGTACTGGATCGATGCGTTCAGCACCAATACATCCACATCCTTCGCAAATTCACACAGCTTCCGGGTCTCCCGGATATCGCACAGATCGGCCGCGATATACGATGCTTTCCCGCCTTTTTCCTCGATCTCCCGGACAAGCGATTCGGCCTTGCCGATATTCCCGGCGCAGTGGACCAGGATCTCAAAACCGTCCTGCGCGAGCCGCAGCGCGACCGCCCTGCCGATTCCCCGGGAGGAACCGGTCACCAATGCCTTTTTACAGTGCTGTCTGGGTATCATTCGGGTCTCCGTTTCTCGCCAGGTCGTATTCCTTCGTCCAGTCCAGGCTGCGGTATTCTTCGCCTCTCGGATCATTTTTGATCCAGTCCAGAAGCATATCCAGCATTTCCTCGGTCCAGGTGTTCTTATCGATCTGCGCGGTGGTAAATTTCCCCTGACAAATCATCTCAAAACCGAAATCGTCCTTTACATGGGTCTTGGCAGCGCCCTCGACCACATCGGCCACCAGATGCGCCGGGATGAACAGGACCCCGCCGCCGGCACCGAACACGACATCGCCCGGCAGGCACACGGCGCCGCCGAAGCTCGTGATATCGTTCCAGTCCTTCATCACGAATTCACGGATGGGCGTAGGGTCGATCCCCCGGTAATATACCTGTACGTCCGGGACCTTCTTCATCTGTTCCACATCGCGGATGCCTCCCCAGATGACCGCGCCGCCGTTTTTGGTACGGTTCCGCAGGGCCGTCGTCAGATTGCCGCCCAGGAAAGTGCCCTTGTAGATCTTATCGTACATATCGCACACGACCACATCCCGCTCGTACAGATGGTCGATCACCCACTGATTGTAATTCCCCTGCAGACCGTCTTCCGCGCCCCGCGAAAACTGGACCGTATGCAGATCGGGACGGGTGGGGCAATACGTGCAGGTAACCGCTCTGCCGACCAGTTTGCGCCCGTCGTCATGGAGCGCGAACAGAGGATTTTCTCCGCCGCCCACGAACTGATGCTCATAGCCGAGCACGAAAATAGGCTTCCAGACCTCTTCCAGCGTCATTCCGTAAAGCGCATCCAGATACTTGTCCGCGACCTTGGGCCGGCCGTCCGGCAGCCGCTCCCCCTTCCAAAGCGGGGTGAGCTCGATGATGGTTTCTCTGTCATTAAAGTTCATGATCTCAGCTCCATATTCTGTCGTTTGAAAATTCCGTATCCCACTGCGAAGTCGGCTCAAAATAGCCGGGGATCGCGGGGTTGATATGCTCCCGGATGACTTCCTCGTTCAAATCATCAAAGCCGATGCCCGGTTTTTCCGGTACCTTGATATACCCGTTTTCAAACAGAGGGTTCGGGATCCCCGTCACCATGTCGTTCCACCAGGGAACATCCACGGAATGATATTCCAGGGCCAGCACATTGTGCATCGCGGCGGCTGTATGCACCGCGGCCAGGCAGGCCACCGGACTTTCCGCCATATGAACGGCCACGGCGACACCGTTTTCGTCGGCAATATCGGCGATCTTTTTCAGCTCCAGCGCACCGCCGCAGGTCAGGATATCCGGATGGATCACCGATACCCCGCCGGCCTTGATCAGCGTTTCGAACGGTTCCTTCAGATACATATCTTCGCCGGTGCAGACCGGGATGGCCGTGCTGTTTCTGAGCCTTACATACTGGTCGGTGTACATCCACGGGATCATATCCTCGATCCAGGCCAGATTGTATTTCTCCATACGCCGTGCGAAGCGGATGCAGTCCTCCACGCACACATGCCCGAAATGGTCGATCGCGATAGGAACATCGTAGCCGACCACGTCGCGGGCGTCGCTGACATATTTTTCCAGATAATCCAGCCCCTTCTCGGTCAGATGGATCCCCGTAAAGGGATGTGCCGTCGTGACGATCTGATAGCTCTTCTGATGTCTGACCATATCGGCCGTCACGCTGCCGCCCTGTACGTTCAGGATATGCCCGGCATATTTCTTCATCTCCTCGATGAGGCCCAGCGGCGCATTGATCGTGCCCGGTTCATCGAGCAGGAGACCGATGCCCAGATCCATTTTCAGAAATGTGAAGCCCAGCTCCATGCGCTTCTTCAGCGCCAGCCCCATATCGTGCCCGGTATGCTTCCCGGGAGCATCCGTGTCGCAGTATACGCGCACCTCATCGCGGAATTTGCCGCCCAGCAGCTGATACAGCGGTACCCCGTACGCTTTTCCGGCCAGGTCCCACAGGGCGATCTCGATGCCGGACACTCCGCCGCCCTGACGGGAGGGGCCGCCGAACTGCTTGATCTTCCGGAATATCTTATCGACATTGCAGGGGTTTTCGCCCAGGATGCGGCTTTTCAGCATCAAGGCGTAAGTCTTGGAAGATGCGTCTCTCACTTCCCCGTATCCGCTGATGCCCTGGTTCGTGTCGATACGCAGGATCGTGCAGCGCTTCGGTGCCCCGTCAATATCAACAAATCTCATATCCGTGATCTTCAGAGCACTTGGATTCGAACTGTAATTCATACGTTTCCCTCCTTTGACTATTGACATTACAGCTGTTTTTTATGATAATTTATCCCATATTGCAAGTCATCAACTTTCCTTTGCGATTTACAAACTATTCTACGATTTGGCGGTATTTTATGATACTTGAGACAAGATGTTTTAACGACAGTCCGGCCCCGGAGCTGAAGATGTGGAAGGTCGCGGCGAACCGGCACCATATCCCCACCTACCATCACAGGCACGCAAATTTTGAGATCTGCCTGGTGACAGACGGCTCCGGAAAGTATATCACCAAAAACCGGACTTACGATATGGAGCCCGGCGACGTTTTTGTCTTCGCCAGCAATGAGCTGCATTATATCTGCGAGATCGGGGAGGGCGGCATCGCACTGCTCAATCTGCACTTTTCCCCGGGATTCATCAGCAGCAGCGGCCTCCTCAGCCCCGAGAATTCCCATTTCTGCTTCTCACACGCGGCCGCTTTCGAGAACCGCATCCCCGCCGCGGAAGCAGAAGGCTTCCGGAAAGCGCTGGAAGATATCTACCGTGAGCTGGCCCGGAAGGAGCAGGAATACCGGATGTCCGTGAAGGCCCGTGTCTGCGATATCATCCTCCTGCTGATCCGGGACCGCCATTATTCTCAGAAGCAGCTTCTTCTGAGAAGAGGTGCTGCACAGAAGCTTTCCGCTGCAGTCAATTATATCGACAATCATTTTACGGAAAAGATCAGCGTCGCGGAGCTGGCTGCCCTGACCGATATGACCCCGAATTATTTTTCTTCCCTTTTCAAAAAAAATTACCGGATCTCTCCCTGTGATTATATCATTTCCAAAAGGCTGGAGCTTTCCGCCGAGCTGCTTACGGAAGGCAGAAGCAGCATTCTGGATATTGCCCTCCGCTGCGGCTTCAACAGCACGGCCAATTACAATAAGCTCTTCAAAAAACATTACGGGATCACGCCGTCGCGGTACAAGACCGTATTCCTGAACTAGTACAGCGGCCCTGAAAAACGCCCCGCCGGATATACTCCGACAGGGCGTTTTTGTTCCGATATAGATCGTTTTCAGACATGCCGCCAGGTACTTCCGGAAAACAGCGCCAGAATCGGGAAGATCTCCAGCCTCCCGGCCAGCATATCGAAGATCAGTACGAGCTTGGAAAAGCCGCTGAAGCCGGAAAAATTGCCCATCGGGCCGACCACGTTCAGACCGGGACCGACGTTGTTGAAGCAGGTCAGCACCGCGGTAAAGCCGGTGGTCGTATCGGGCATATCCGGCGTGAGCAGCAGAAAGCTGACCAGAATGATAATGGCATACGCCGCAAGATAGGTATTGGTATTGGCCAGCACCGGCTCGTCCACTGCCTGCCCGTTCATACGGACGGGGATCACGCGGCCGGGACGGATCATCCGGCGGATATTCCGGCGCAGATTTTTCGCGATCAGCTGCAGCCGGATCAGCTTCATGCCGCCGCAGGTACTGCCTGCGCAGGCGCCGCAGATCATGAAGAAAAGCAGCACGCCCTGAGCGGGGATCGGCCAATAGTTGAAGTCCGCCGTAGCAAAGCCCGTGGTCGACGCAATGCTTCCCACCTGGAAAAAGGCATGGCGCAGCGCCTCGCCGAAGCTTCCGTAAAGCGGCCGGATCGTATATACGATGATTCCGACCCCTGCCAGCACCAGCAGCAGGAAGGTTCGCAGCTCTTCATCCTTCAGTACTTCCCGCGCCTTGCCCAGCAGTACCAGATAATGGCAGCTGAAATTGATCGCGAAAAGGAACATAAATACGGTCACCACGATCTGCACCGTGGGAGAATATCCCGCCAGACCGCTGTTCGTTACGGCAAAGCCGCCCGTTCCGGCAGTCCCGATGGCCGTGCAGACCGAATCGAACAAAGGCAGACCGGCAATGAGCAGCGCGATGATATTGAGCACCGTCAGCCCGATATAGATCATATACAGGATCCTGGCCGTCTTGCGGATCTGCGGCACCAGCTTGCCTACGCTCGGCCCCGGGCTTTCCGCCCGCATCAGATGGATGGTGAAGCCGCTGCCCTTGCCGCCCGCGGGGCTGACCGCCAGCAAAAATACCAGCACGCCCATACCGCCGACCCAATGCGTAAAGCAGCGCCAATACAGCAGGCATTTCGACATGCTCTCCACTTCGCTCAGGATCGTCGCGCCGGTGGTCGTAAAACCGGAAACCGTCTCAAAAAACGCGTCTATGAAATTCGGGATCTCGCCGGAGAAATAAAAAGGAAGGCAGCCCAGCAGCCCCATCACCAGCCAGGAAAGGCCCGTGCAGGCAAGAGCTTCTTTCTCGTGAAAGGTTTCCCTCGCACGCCGGGTGAGCAGCCACAGCGGCCCGGCGATGACCAGTATCAGCCCCAGTGTTTTCAGTACAGCCAGCACGGCCGCACTTTCTCCCCGTGCCAGTCCCAGGATCAGGACCGGAAGAAGGAAAACGGCCTCCAGCATCAATATCAGGGACAGGAACCGTCCCATGGATTTATAATTCATAGGTCCCCCTTATGCGAAAATATCGCCGAAGTGAACGATCTCCTCCTGCTGGGAAATGATGATGACCGAATCACCCTCCGTGAAGGTCGAAAGGCCGCCCGCGATCTCGATATTCTTCCCGCGGGAGATGGCAGCCACCAGCACCCCGTCCTTCAGAGACAGGTCCTTCAGCGGGACATTCTGATTCGGCGTCCCGGGCCGGATGATGAATTCGCTTGCCTGCGCGAAGCCGTCGGCAATAGACTGGACCGTCACGGCGGTATCGCCGCCGCTGTCACGCATGGAACGCACATACTGCACGATGGCATCCGAGCAGATATCCTTCGGGGACACGATGGTCCCGAGCGCCAGCTCGTCCAGCATCGGCAGTCTCTTTCTTTCGCTCTGCCGGGTGATGACCAGCGGCACGCCCTTGGTCTTGGCATACATGGAGATCAGCACGTTCAGTTCGTCGCGTTCGGTAAGCGAAATGAGCGCGTCGCAGCTCATCAGCCCCTCCGACTGCAGCAGCCAGCGATTGCTTGCGTCGCCGCAGATGACCGCGGATTCCGGCAGCTCCCTTGCCAGCCATTCGCAGCGCTCTTTATTCTGCTCGATGATCTGCGTTTCGATCCCGACCTGCTCCAGCGCCCTGGCCAGATAAAAACTGATGCGCCCGCCGCCGCACAGGATCACTCTCCTGACGCGGTGAGTGATGATCCCTAATTTACGCAGCAGCTTGTTCAGGATTTTGGAAGGAGCCGTTACGAACACACGGTCGCCTTCCCGGATGATAAAGCTGCCGCCCGGCATAATAGCCTTGCCCTCCCGGATGACGGAGCATACCAGCAGCCGGCAGTCCAGGGAAGAGCTGAGATCCTTGAGCATCAGCCCGTTCATCGGACTGTCGCCGCTCACCTGCAGCTCCACGATCTCCACGCGCCCCTTTGCAAAGGCATCGCGGCCCAGGAAGCCGGGGTAACGCAGCAGCTGCCCGATCTCATGCGCGGTAGCCTGCTCTGGATTGATGGTCATCGCCAGGCCGAAGACCTCCTGCATGGAAAACACCTGATTCGCATATTCGGGATTCCGTACCCGCGCGATGGCGTGGATCCGCCCGTTCAAATATCTGGCGGTAACGCAGCAGAGCAGATTCACCTCGTCCGCACTCGTCACGGCCACGATCAGATCTGCACTTTTCACACCTGCGGCTTCCAGCGTCTCCACGGAAGCACAGTTGCCCTGCACTCCCAGGATATCATAATGCTCGCCGGCAGACTCCAGTGCCTCCTTGTCTTCGTCGATCAGCGTGATCTCATACCCGGAGCCGACCAGATTCTGCGTCAAAGCGGCGCCGACTTCTCCGGCACCGGCAATTATGATCTTCATAGATTTCTCCTTTTATATCAACTGAGGACCGGACGCTTCAGAGCGTCTGCGGCGGCCTTCTTCAGGATAGCGGCGGTCTCCGGCTCGAGGAATTCCGGAATAAATTCCACCTCAGCCGGCGTAAAGCCGTAAATGCTCCCGTACAGGCAGAGCGCGGCCAGATAGCTGCCGGCCTGAGAGGGATGTCTGTTGTCCGGCAGATACAGCATCGGATCATCCGGGGTCGTCTGATTCAGACGTCCGAAGGCCGTTCCTACCGGGCTGACGGGAATACCGAGTTCCTTTCCCGCTTTGCGGTACGCTTCACAGAGCTTTACCGTCATGGAATGCTGCGTGAAGCCGAATTCCTCCAGCTCCGGCAGACCCGGATGATATCCCCAGGTCTGATACAGCAGGCAGTCGGTATCCGCCGGGATCCGTTCGCGCAGCTTTTTCACGGCTCCGAAGAAATCATCGTAATGCGTGACCGGGAAATGGCTCTGATCCTGCAGGATGACCAGATCGTAATGCTTCGCGGAAAGAGCCTGTTCCACCAGAGCGCCCATTTCATCATTCGGGTCCGCAAACCAGATCAGACGCCATTTGCCCTTGGTAATGGACTCTACATAGGGCATTTCCCCTTCCTTGCGGGACAGCTCCTCGAAAAGGCGGGGAAGATTGTTGTAGAAGGTCAGACTATTTCCGATAAACAAGATATTGCGATAGTTTTTCATTTTCCGCTCCTGTCACAAATGCTGTTACTATGTTATTTCCGGTTCCTGCGCCGCAGGAGCCTTTCTCTTTCCGAAAACGCTTTCATCATAATACTTCGCCGTTTCTCCTGTCAAGGTCAGGAAGCTCGGTGCAGCCTCGGACGGATCACAACGGCCAGCGCACTGCCGGCAAGCGCGGTGATCAGCTGCGGCCAGGAGAAGCTTGCGCCGATCGCGGCCGCCTGCTTTTCCGCCAGTCCGAGCGCCGGCAGGATCAGCTTCGTGACCGTCACCGACAGTACCAGGAATTTTGCCGCCGCCGCGCAGCCGACCGCGCAGATCTTATACAGGATGCCTGCGGCCTTGTCCCTGTCCCTGAAAAAAAGCCAAAGGATGCAAACCAATACGGTATTGCCCAGGCTGATACCGAACGTGATCGGCAGATATGCCGGTCCGATGCCCAGCAGAAAAGCAAAAAACGGTGAAAATACCGCTGCCGCGATACCGCAGCCCAAGCCGGCAAACAGCACCGCCTCGCTCAGAACAAAATTCACACAGGATCCCGTTACGAACTGCCCCAGAGATTTTGTGATCCACTGCAGCGTGACCAGGAGTGCCAGCGTCACGGCAGTCTCCGTTATCCATCTGGTTTTCTTTCCCATAAGAAAAGCTCCCCCTTCGGCGGATGTGCCCCGTCTCTGTTTATTGTTTCGTTTTATCCTTCGCCAGCTCCATCAAAAGCGGATATTTTTCAAGAACATACCGATATCCGCCCTCACTGTGCGGGATCAGACAGCTGCTGCAGTCCTTCACGCCGTTTTCGAGATAGGTAAAATTCCCCCCGCAGTCCCTGCCGAGCGCATACAGCGGGCAGTAGCAGAAGAGGCAGTTGAGATCCGTCCCCTCCGGCACCCTGTGGCAGGGATAATAAGCACATTCCTTATTGCAGAAGAATTCCGAGCTGTTTTTTTTCATGTTTCCGTGCTTCCTTTTTTGAAACAGACACATCGGTTTCCCTTTCCGGCTCTCACCGGGCTGCCTGTGCGGCAGAATCCTTTTCCTTCAGCCCGCGCTTATACAGCCACAGTGCAAGCAGCGCGCCGCAGCCTTCGCCGACGATCAGAGCCGTTACCAGGCCGGTGCTGCCGAAAAGCGCATTGAGAAGGAACATAAACGGGATGTAAAAGACCAATTCCCGCCCGATCGCGTGCAGCAGAGTCCCCTTGCCGAAGCCCATGGCCTGCATACTGAACGAGGAATGATAGTTTAGGAACTGGAAGGGTGATGCAAAGCAGCGGATCCGCAGGAAAAGCATTGCCAGACGGACCGTTTCCGCCGCGGCATCTGCCTGCGCCTTGCCGGTGCTCATAAAAAGCCTTACCGCAGGCTTTGCCAGCGAAAACAGCAGCGCAATCGCCGCCGCGGACACCAGCAGACCCATTTTCCGCGCGGTTTTCACGATTTTTTCCATTCGGGCCCGGTTGCCGGAGGCAAAATTGTAGGCAACGATGGGCATCATGCCCTGGCAGAGCCCCAGATTCAGCGCATTCGGGATCCGTTCCACCTTCATCACGATACCGAGGGCCGCTACCGAAAGGTCGCCGTGCCCGGACATCAGGGCGTTGAGGACGATATTGGCCATATCGAACAGGAACGTCAGCATGAAGGTGGGGATGCCCGTCCCGTAAAGCTCCCGGCGGCTTTCCTTCGTCATGCGGGCAGCATCCTTCGGCGAGGCGGAAAGCGGTGCCTTGGCCGAAGCCTTCACCAGCAGGATGCACAGGAAAATGCAGGATGCGGTATTGGAGATCAGTGTTGCAAGACCCGCGCCCAGCACCTCCTTGCCGTCCGGCATGATGACAAACATAAACAGAGGATCCAGCAGGATATTCAGCACACCGCCCGCCGAAAGACCCAGACTGGCTTTTTTCGCATAGCCGACATTGCGGAGCAGATGCGAAGCGACCGTGCCGAGGATGGTCGGCAGACCGCCGAGGACCACCACCGGCAGCAGATAATGTCTGGCGTATACGTAGGTCACTTCCGAAGCGCCCATGAGCATCAGCAGCGGCTTCATGATCAGACCGAGCAGCAGGGAGTACCCCAGCGCAACTACCACCGCGCCCATCAGACTGTAAGCACAGACGCGCCTTGCCTCTTCTTCGCTCCTGCGGCCGATCAGGCGGGCCATCAGGCTGCCGCCGCCCATTCCGAACAGATTGCAGATGCAGACCGTCATGATGAACAGGGTGCTCGCGACGGAAACACCGGCGACCATATCGGGATTGCCGGTACGGCCGATATAAAACGCATCCGCCAGGTTGTAGATCAGATTGATCAGCTGGCTGATGATGCTGGGGATCGCCATTGCAAGGATCGCTTTTTTTACGGGTAAAGTTTCAAATACTTCTGTCTTATCGGCGCTTTTTGCCATGTGATTTGCCTCTCTGTCTCAAATAGTATCGATTCCATTTTCACGGTTCATACGGGGATCCGTCCCCGCAGAGCGTTTCCGCCGCAAATATCCTGCAGCCAGGGTCGCCGGGATACAGCCGCGGCAGACTTCGGAGCCGTTCCAGCGCTTCATCCCGCGCGGCACGGTCCCCGAACAGACCGAATACACTGCTGCCCGAGCCGGAAAGGAGAGCGCCTCCCGCCCCCGCCGCAAGCAGATTTTCCTTTATGCCTGCCAGGCAGGCAGGCTCCGGTACGACGCTTTCGAAATCATTAACCAAACCGGCATATACAGCCGCCCGGTCCCCCGCCAGGAGCGCCTGCTCCATGCGGTCCGTGCTGCGTCCGGGAGGTCCGCCCGGAGCAGCCTCCTGCCCGGAACGTGCCAGATCAATGGCCCGGTACATCTGCGGCGTCGGAAAAGCCGGTGCCGGCTTCACGATGATGAGCAAAAAGCCGCATGCCGCCCGCAGGGGCTTGACTTCGGTGCCGGTCCCCCGCCCGCGGGTCGGACCGCGGTAGAGCAGCGCCGGTACATCCGCGCCCAGGCGCGCCCCCGCCGCTGCAAGCATTTCCGTTGAAAAGCCAAGGGAAAACAGCTCGTTTACACCCTGCAGCATCGCGGCTGCGTCACCGCTGCCGCCGCCCAGGCCTGCCTCGCTCGGGACCTTCTTCCTGAGCTCCGCCGTAAGACCCGGCAGCTTCCTGCCGCGCACAGCGGCTTCCGCCTCCAGCAGCCGATAGGCCCGGCAGACCAGATTTTCCGGCGATGCGGGGAGCCCGACACAGGAAAAGACCAGTTCCCCGTCCGTGCGGGGCGTGAGCAGCAGCTCATCGCACAAAGTCACGGGCCAGAAAACGGTCTCCAGATTATGATACCCGTCGGGACGGCGCGCCGCCACCTCGAGCGTCAGATTGATTTTTGAATATGTCCGCAGCTTCAATTTCTATTCCACCGTCAATATGCAGAACACCTGCAGGCCTTCGCCCCGGCCGAAGGCAGTCAGCCCCTCGCCGGTCGTGGCCGTGATCCCCACCTGTGACGGTATGATATGCAGCAGCTCCGCCAGACTTGCTTTCATTTCTTCGATTTTCGGCGCGAATTTCGGGCGCAGCCCTTCGATGGAAACCGAAAGATGCACCACCGGGCTCTGCAGATAGCGCATGGCCTCCTCCAGATACACCCGGCTGTCCTTTACGCCGCTCCGGCACAGAGCATCCGCTCTTGCGCCCAATATATTTACTCCCGTGATGCCGGAAACGGCGTTCGTCACCGCATGCAGCACCACATCTCCGTCACTGTTTGCCAAAAGTCCCGGCACACCGGGGAACAGAACGCCCCCCAGCACACAGGGCTTGCCCGCTTCCGCCTCGAAACGGTGGCTGTCCTGCCCGATCGCACATTTCATACGCATTTCCTCCCGACACCGGCTCAGGCCATGGTCCTGTATTCCGTTTTCCATGCCTCCAGCATCTCGCGGTAGGCTTCCGCCTTCGCGGCGCCCGGCTTATCCTGCAGGGCCTGCGCCTCCAGCGCCTTGCCTTCAAAGATCGCCTGCTGCTGACGGCTGGCGAAGCGCTGCTCATAAGCGGCCTGCAGAGAGGGCGTCATCACCTGCTTGATCTCCGGCGGCAGTACCAGCCCGGGGCACAGGCGGCAGAGCGCGAACAGTTCTTCCAAAATAGAGGTCTCGCCCAGGCAGGCATAGGCCTTCAGATAGCACTCCATGGCTGCCGTGTAGTTTTCCAGCCGCGCATAAGCGCTCCCGCGGTTATGCCACACGCGCCCGGCAAAATCTCCCGACGGGGAAAAATCTCCGCCCGAAGCCAGAATATCGTCATATTCCCGCAGCGCCTGATGATAATGACCGAACTGGAACAGACCGTCGCCGCGGGCCTTGCGCTGCTCGGCCTCGGGGAGCTCCGCCATGCGGTCCAGCTGCCGCTTGAAGGCAAACAGCTCACTGTTGCTGTAATAAAGGATCTCCTGCAGGATCAGCACCAGCTTTTCATGCAGAGACGCGCGGTTTTCATAGCTCCGCAGCTTCTGCTCCAGCTTGACGTAGCCCAGCTCATTCAGGAACTGATACAGGCGCTCGTTCAGGAAGTCTTCCCGGATCAGCGTTACATAATTATGGATATAATAACTGAGCTCCTCGCCCGTGTATAAATGCAGCTGCAGTTCCGTCACATAATACGGATGTTTCACCGCACAGTCGCGGCACAGTATCAACCCTGCCATGAAGACCTCCTTTCTCTGCTTCCCGTCAGGAAATCAGAAAATCCTTGCGGAGAGTACGTCCCGATGCCGGGAACAGCTCTCCGAAGCCTTTATCGACCACCCTCACCGTCACGCAGTTTTCGGAGGTGAAGGACACGATCACTTCGATTTTTGTGGTTTTATTGGGCCGCGCGGGCAGCTCTGCCAGCGAAATGGTAATGCTTTCCACCCGCTGCGTGGAAAAAGGCGTCACCAGAAGCTCCAGATTCTGCACATCATCCACGATGAATTCCGCCGACGCACGCGCCTCGTACCAGTTGCTGCCGGCAGAAGCCAGCACGATCGGCTCGTTTTTGCCGTCCTGCAGCGCATACAGGCTGATGGTCGCCGCGATGCGCCCCTCGCAGATGCACACATACGGGTACGCGCTCTCGCTCAGGGTACTGTCGTAGGCGATATATGCGGCCCCGTCGGCAAATAAATGCTGCCCCTGAAAGACCTTCCGCTTATTGCACAGCTTGCGGATGAATTCCTTCGCCCAGCCGATATCCGTAAAGCCGCTGCCGGTCAGGAATACAGCCGAAACCAGCTTTTTCTGCAGCATGCGGTCCGCGCAGGCGGAAAGGATAGTATCGGCCATCCGTTCTCCCATGGGCGTTTCCAACAGATTGAGGTCGAAGGTATCTTCGAGGGATTCCCGCCGTGCCTCCAGCACCTGCGGTCTGCGCCCGCGCACCGTATTCAGTTCGAAATAATTCAGCCCGTTGTCTGTCAGGTCGAAGGCGACCACCAGATTGGCCGTCAATTCCCCGGGCTGGGACGCCGCAAAATAAGAAAAGCACTCGGTATGGCTCAAAAACTGGACCTTGCTCCGCGGGATACCGATCCGGTCGCAGGCTTTGGTCAGCCGGTCAAGCATCTCGGCATCCAGTTCCTGCAGGCTGACGACCATGGCAGCCAGCTCCTCGGTCCCGTATTTCTTTTTCGGAAGCTCCAATATCCGCGCCAGATACAGGGCGATCAGATCCGTCGCGGAATATACCACGCCCTCGATGGTCGCGGTACCATCCCGCTTGAGGAGCTTCACCAGCTTGTCCACCATCGTTCCTTCGCCCAAAAGAGCTCTGCGATAGCCTTCGGCGCCTATCAGCCAGGTGTTCTCCCCCTTGATCTTGCAAAGAACCGTGGGGATCAGACAGCTGGATTCCTCCTGTCCCAAAAGGACAGGCTCCGCGTCTCTCTTTTCAGGGGAGAAACAGCTGATCTGGCTGTAAGTATCGCACAAATCCACACCCAGCAGCAAACTCTCCATGGTTCCTCCTTTCTGCCGCACCCTCCGGTCTCCTGCCGGCCGTTACAGCAGCGTAAAATAATTCTTCAAAATTACGTCTTCTTTTCCGTATTCCGTCACGGCCTGCTGCCAGGCGGGATCCTCCCAGCCGTCAGCCTCCTTCAGAAGCCGGTTCAGCTTCCGGAACCGGGTCTCTTCGCCGCATTCCAGGATATCCGGCAGGGCTTTCCCCTCCGCCAGCAATTCGCGTGCGGCGCCGCTGACGTGATAGATCTTATACTCGGCCCATTCTCCCGCAAACAGCATAACGGCTTTCACATAAAAACCGCGGTAGACATGTGGCATTTCCACGGTAACGGGCTCATCCTCGGCCTGCCCGGGCATAATCTTCAATTCCAGCTGCACCGTCTGCCCCGGCTCTCCCTGATATTCCAGGAAGGTCTTGTCCAAAAGCTCCGACGGCAGGCTGATCCGGTCGGCCAGCTTCTTCTCGAAGCCGAAGGCCAGGCCTTCGCGCGCCAATTTCCGCACCAGCAGCTCTGCCAAAGCCGCCTCCTGCTCATTCAGGCTCCCCCTGTCGGCATAGCAGCGCACCAGAGCCAGCTGACATACCCTCGGCAGCCCGCCGGCTTCCTTCTGCGGCAGGATACGGGCCTGGAGCATCGCCGCCAGACGGTCGCTCATGGGAATGATGCCGCGGAAATACCGGTCGCACTCTACCGCCGCATAGGCGGAAAGCAGCAGCACATCCGTCTTTTCCGCATGAGTCTGATACAGCTCCGCGACCCATTCCAGGTCATCGGTCACACCGCTGAAAAGCATTTGTCCCAGCAGCCTTTCGCCCATATCGTAGGGGACCCCGCTGCTGCCGAGCGACAGCTTCAGGACATCCCGCATCTCACGGGAGCTTCCGTTGAAATGCCGGCAAAGGTAGGAGAGTGTGACCGCGTTCCGATATCCCTCCCGGTACAGGAACAGGGCTGCCCGGAAACAGATTTCTTCATATTCATAGTGCAGGTCGCGGATCCGCCGGCCGATCAGCCGCAGCAGCAGCTCGCACCGGATTCCGCGGTAGCCGAACCGCTCCAGCAGGATCTTCGCGGCGGGCATATTTTCCCGCTGCAGGAAGGCTTCAAGCAGGGCCTTGCCGGTTTTCTCCTGCAGATAAGGCGCCTCGGCCAGGCGGGACAGCAATACATTTGCCGCCTCGGTGTCAGGCAGTTCACGTCCCAGCCGGAGCAAGATATCCTCGCGGCACAGCGGCGACAGATTCTGCCAGTTCAGAACAGCCTCCAGGCGGGCCATTTCGTCCTCATCCTGCGGCACGCGCTCGGAAAACAGCTTCGCGTCCGTCAGCCGGCACCACATTTCGTCCGGGCACAGCCTGCGGCAGGCTGCCTCCAAAGCTTCACGGGGCGGGAAAAGCGGTTTTCTTTCCGGCTCGGGGCCGGCAAAACGGCTGCCGGAAACATCCTCCTGCAGGAGCCGGCAATCCTCCGTCACCATCGGATATGCCTCGCCGTTTTCCACGGCAAAGGGGATCTCTCCGTCCAGTTCGGGATATACAGCAATGATCCGCCGGACACCCTCCCGGAGCCCGGTCACATGCTCCGTATGCAGCAGCTGCAAAAGCAGCGGTGCGGAGCGCTTATCCAATACCTCCGGCACGAAAACGCGGTCATAGAGCTGCGCCAGTTCCTCACTGACGGCCCCTTCCAGCAATTTATCCAGCGCATAATTGCGCATTTGTTTCTCATACAGCCTGTACAGGGAGCTTTCCGGCTCATATTCCCGAAGCAAATGTCTGTACAGCGTCCTCTTGGCTGCCGCGGGCTCCGGCGGATTATAGCCGAAATACAGCAGCAGTTCTCTGGGCAGCTCACCGCCGTCCTCCGGCAGCGTACACAGATAATAGTCATACAGCTTGGTAAGGCGGATATCCTCGCGGATACCTTCCCTGTACCAGCGGTTGCAGTCCGCCTGCAGTCTTCCTTCCCCGATCAGCCCGGCGCAGATGCGCTCCAGCAGCCGCTTATCCGGCCGGCAGGCATACAGGGCCGTCAGAAGGCGATGGCTTCCCGTGGTCCTCTTTTTCCGGCTGCAGGCCCAGGCGGCCGCGCAGTCCAGCATTTCTCCCTGCCACAGGCCGTGACGGACACCGAAAAGCAAGATCTTTTCATCCAAAAGGTCATCCGGCGTAAGATATTCCGGATGATTTTCCAAAAAACGGCACGCAGCCAGCAGCAGTTCCGTTTCCAGATCGCTGCCGTTTGCCAGCATCCGCTTCAGCCGGAGCCACAGTTCCTCCGGCGTTTCATCGCACAGATCCTCCAGCTGCAGCTGCAGCAAAAGGAGTTCCGGCGCTTCCAGTCCTTCTTCCGCATAGCGGCGGACCAGCCGGGCCATCCCGGCAATGCTGTCACGCCGGCTTCCCAGCAAAGCTTCCAGATACAGATACCACAGATATGCCGCCGGTTCGCGGCTGCGGCCCCGCTGCACATCCGTGCGCAGTTCACCGAGCAGTGCCCGTTCTTCCTCGGTCCTCCCCAGACGGCGCAGCAGCTCCGCCTGCAGGACCTGCAATCCCAAAGTGGGCGTTTCGGCAGCATCCGCCAGGCGTTTCCAGGCCTTCAGAAGATCTTCTCCGAGCTCTTCGGAGGGAGTCCCGGCATAAGTCTTGATCAGCAGTTTTTCCAGCCGCACCCGTTCCCGCAGCAAATGCCGCTGCGCGGGTTCTTCCGTTTTTTCCTTTTTCTCCCGCACTTCGATGGGGAGCCGCAGCCACTGTCTGCCGTTTTTGATCAGCAGAGCGCCGCGGTTGACGCCGGGAACCATCCGATTTCTTTCAAAGCATACCGAAACGCTGGCGACTCCCTCGCGGAAATCACGCGCGATCAGGCGCTGACGGGGCAGACGCAGAAAACTTCCCTCTGCCTCCAGTTCCACGGAAACATACCCGCTGCCGTGCAGCGTCAGCATGATATCCGCGCGGTCTTCCCCGGGGCCCAGCACATAATAATGCAGCGAAGTATCCGCCGAAAGACGCGGCAGCTCACCGCAGCCCCCGGCAGCCAGCAGTTCGGCCATGCCGCGGCGGATATCTTCGGATTTTTTCAGTCCGCTGCTCAAAGCCCGGAGAGACGGATCCTTCCGGAGCCACGGCTGACTGTCAAAACTTCCGCTGCGGAAGAAAGCGCTGATGAGTTCCGGCCTGCGTTCCGCCAGATCGGCCAGTTCCCGTGCGCTTTCCGGCATTTTTTCCTGCAGAAGCAGGGATTGACGCAAACGGAAGCAGTAGGGGATCTCCAGCTCGCCGGCATTCGTCACCAGTGAAAAAACGCCTTCCAGCTCCGTATTTTCCCGGATGGTCTCCCCATGCAGGATAAAAGGAAGCACCGCAGAGGTCCCCGCAAATTGATTCACGGGCAGCTCGATGCGGTCGTCATCCACGTAAATGAGGCCACGAAACGAGAGCTGATTTTCGCTTTCCAGGCGAATCTCCGCTCTGTATTCCTGACCGCAAGAGACAGTTTCTTCGATATGGGGCTGCTGGACACGCAGCACCGGCGGGTTTTGGTCAATGATTCCGCTTGCCAGGCGCGCAACCGTTCTTCTCACCGCGCATCACCTCCCGCATCCGATAGGCCGCGGAGCCTTCCCCCCTGCAGGGAATACTCCAATTTCATTTTACTCTAAATCTTTCAGAAAAGCCATATATTTTTTAATATCCTTCTCATAGCCGTTATCTCCGGCCTCAAAGAAGCGGGTCCCGACCAGTTCATCGGGCAGATATTGCTGCTTCACATAATGGCCCGGGTAGTCATGAGCGTACAGGTAGGGCGCTTTCGGCCCCTCTCCGGTGCTCTGTGCGTGGACATTCTGCAAATGCGGCGGCACCGTGGCCACCTCGACCTTTTCCACCGCCTCCAGCGCCCGGCCTATGGCCATATACGCCGCATTGCTCTTCGGCGCGGTCGCCACGTAGATGGCTGCCTGTGCCAGCGGGATCCTCCCCTCCGGCATTCCCACGCGCTCGACCGTTTCGGCAGCAGCCACGGCCACCTGCAGGGCCCGCGGGTCAGCCAGCCCCACATCCTCGGATGCGCAGATCATGATGCGCCGGGCAATGAATTTGGGGTCTTCGCCGGCATAGATCATCCGCGCCAGCCAATAGACCGCCGCGTCGGGATCAGAGCCACGCATGCTCTTGATAAAAGCGGAGATCACATCGTAGTGATTGTCCCCTGTCTTGTCATAGCGGACATTCCGGCGCTGGATACATTCCTCCGCGACCGCGGAAGTAATATGGATCCTGCCGTCTGCGGACGGCTGCGTGGTCAGTACCGCCAGTTCAAGCGCATTGAGCGCGCGGCGGGCATCGCCGCCGGCCATATCCGCCAGAAATGCCGCGGCATCCGGCTCCAGTACCGGCTTATACACGGCCAGACCGCGTTCCCGGTCCGTAACGGCTCGCTCCAGCAGGGCCAGGATCTGCCTGCTCCCCAACGGTTTGAGCTCAAAAATATGGGAGCGGGAGAGCAGCGCCTTATTCACTTCGAAATAGGGATTTTCCGTGGTGGCGCCGATCAGGATCACCGTCCCGTCCTCCACGAAGGGCAGCAGATAATCCTGCTGGGCCTTATTGAAGCGGTGGATCTCGTCTATGAACAGGATCGTCTTCCTGCCGTAAGCGGCCCGGGTCTTCTGCGCCTCCGCCACGACATCCTCCATATCCTTTTTGCCGGAGGTCGTGGCATTGAGCTGCCGGAATTCCGCACTCGTCGTAGCCGCGATCACCGAAGCCAGCGTCGTTTTGCCGGTCCCGGGCGGCCCGTAGAACACAAGGGAGGAAAGCTTATCGGCCGCGATGGCACGGTAAAGCAGCTTATCCTTTCCCAGAATATGCTCCTGCCCCACGATCTCTTCCAGACTGCGGGGCCTCAGCCGGGAGGCCAGCGGGCCTTCCTCTGCCTTAAGCTGCGTGTTCATATATTCAAACAGATCCATGGATGCTCCTTCTGCGCTGTCCGGCACTCGGCGGACACACCGATACATTGTCAGTTATAAGGCAAAACGGCGCCCGTTGTCAAGGCAGAGAGAAACCGGCGGCAGACGGCGGCGGAGCGATCCTTTTTTTCTTCCAAAATCGTCTCCCGGGCCCTTCCGGAGCCGGCGATTGCCCGTATTTCCGTCTTGCAAACCCTGCCGCACATGTGTATAATATGTGAATACTATTTTTTCCGAAAGGAAGTTACCGCTATGATTCAGTCCCGTACCCATAACTGCGGACAGCTTCGGGCCGCCAATGCCGGCGAATCCGTCAAGCTGGTCGGCTGGATGGAAAATGTTCGTACAGTAGGCAGTAATTTTGCCTTCGTGATCCTGCGTGACTTCTACGGCACCACCCAGGTGGTCGTGGAATCCGAAGACATGATGAAGGTTATCAAGGGCATCAATAAGGAGAGCACCATTTCCGTCGAGGGCAAGGTGCGCGAGCGTGAAGCGAAGAATCCCAAGCTCCCCACCGGCGATATCGAAGTCGTTCCGGAGAAGATCGAAGTCCTCGGCCGCTGCCGCTACAACGAGCTGCCCTTTGAAATCAACCGCAGCCGTGAAGCAGATGAGACCGTACGTCTGAAATATCGCTACCTTGACCTGCGCAACCCCGCTGTCAAGGCCAATATCATCCTGCGCTCCAAGGTCATCGCCGCGATCCGCAAAGCCATGATGGAGCACGATTTCCTGGAGATCACGACCCCCATCCTGACCGCTTCCTCCCCCGAAGGCGCCCGCGACTATCTGGTCCCCGCCCGCAAGCATCCCGGCAAGTTCTATGCGCTGCCGCAGGCTCCCCAGCAGTTCAAGCAGCTGCTGATGACCTCCGGCGTGGACCGCTACTTTCAGATCGCGCCCTGCTTCCGCGACGAAGACGCCCGCGGCGACCGTTCCCCGGGTGAGTTCTACCAGCTCGATATGGAAATGAGCTTCGCCACCCAGGAAGATGTTTTCTCCGTGATCGAAGATGTATTCCCGCCCATCTTTGCCGAATACGGCAAATACAATGTCGCCAGCACCGCTCCCTTCCGCCGCATCAAATATACGGATTCGATGGAGATCTACGGCTGCGACAAGCCCGACCTCCGCATCGACCTGACCTGCAAGAACGTATCCGAGTTCTTCGCGGACAGCGAATTCGAGGCATTCAAGGGCAAGACCGTAAAGGCCGTGGATATTTCCGACTGCAGACTGACCCGCAAGCAGATCGAAAAGCTGCTGAACGACTGCGAAATACAGGCCGGTGCCAAGGGGTATTGGTTCAAGGTCGATGAAAAGGGCGAGATCGCCGGCGGCGTAGCCAAGTTCGTGAACGAAAAGCGCGGACAGCTGGCTTCGAAGCTGGATCTGGCTCCGAATACGCTGGTCCTGCTGGCTGCCGGTGAACCGGCCACCAAGCTTTCCGGCGTCATGATCAAGACCTTCGGCCCCGCCTGCGAGGGCCATATGGACAAGGAGCGCTACGAATTCTGCTGGATCGTGGACTTCCCCATGTACGAGATCGGCGATGAATCCGGCGAGCTGGAATTCTGCCACAATCCTTTCTCCATGCCGGCCGGCGGTCTGGATGTGCTGCTGAAGGCCGAGCGCGGTGAGGTCGATCCTCTGGAGATCACAGCGGATCAGTACGATCTCGTCTGCAACGGGATCGAGCTTTCCTCCGGTGCCGTCCGCAACCACGACCCCGAGATCATGATCAAGGCCTTTGAAATGGTCCGTCTGGGTGAGGAGGATGTAAAATCCAAGTTCCCGGCCATGTACAACGCCTTCTGCTACGGTGCGCCGCCTCACGCAGGCATCGCCCCCGGTGTCGACCGTATCGTCATGCTGCTGGCCGGTGAGGAGAGCATCCGCGAGATCATTCCCTTCCCGATGAACAAGAACGCACAGGATATTTTGATGGGTGCCCCCTCCGAGGTCACTCAGAAGCAGCTGGATGAGCTGCATATCGCTGTCGTTCCGGTCGAAAAAGACTGATACAGACTGGGGCTGCCGCCGAACGGCAGCCCGTTTGCGCTCTTTCAGCCGGTCCTCCGGCTGCAGCTCCAAACCAGGAAGGGAGATGTCCACCTTGTCCTTTTTCGTATCCGACGAAGCCGCTCTTCCCGCGTTCCGCGTAGGCCCCGGCCGCGAATATACATCCTTCACCGCCTGCGTATGGGCGCTCCGGAATGATCTGCGTGAAAAGATCATCTATATAGACCCCGGCGTCTACGATATTTTCCGTGAATACCGGGAATCGGACATCCCGCGCCCGCCCAAAGACCTGAGCAGCGTCCACACCTATATGCCCTACAGCTCGATCCTGTCGCCCGGCACGCATGTCATCGGCCTGGGAGATGTCACGTTCCGCTACGCGCCGTCACCGGAGGAGACCTGGGACACCGAATCGAAGGTCGTCAGCATTTTAAATCTTTCCGGCACCGCAACGGTGGAAAATATCACCCTGACCGGCAAAAACTGCCGCTATATGATCCATGACGAAACGCTGGGACTGCCGGAATTTTCCGGTGCGCAGAAGCGCTACTACCGGGTAAACTGTCTGCGCACGGAGCCGAATGATGCCGGTCTTGGCTTCCCCGAGACCATCGGCACCGGTTTTGACGACCGTATGCTGCTGGAATATACCGAATGCACATTTGTGAACCGTATCGGCGGCTATGCGTTTTACATGCACGACCGCGGCCGCAGCGGAGACGTCAACCACAACTTTCCCGAGCGGGAGCCCTACGAAAGACGTGTTTATACGCCGGAGGAAAGCAGCCGCATCGTCTGCCGCCGCTGCACCATGGATGCGGGGCCGGACGGCCGGGCCATCCGCCTCGGCAACGGGAAGATCCGCCTGCGCGTCCCCGTAGAGCTTACGGACTGCTGCTTCACGGGCAGCATCCTTTCCTGCGACGAAAGCAGCGACGAGAACGGTACGCATCCCAATTCTTACGTTTTTTCCCTGCGCAGCTGCTCCCCGGCGGAAATCATCATCCGCGACCCCTCCAACACCTACCCGCCGCAGCGGGACTGATCCCGGCAAATCAAAAGGCACAGACGGAAAAATGCCGCAGCCGCATAAGGATGTTTTTGAAACAAGAAATCCCGCAGAAGAGGAAATTCCTTTTCTGCGGGTTATTTCTTTCATGTTTGATTTTTACGTCCTGCCTTTCGGCACTATTCTTCTTTTTTCCTCGCCGACGAGCAGCACCACGCCGGAAACCAGCGCAGCTGCCCCGACACAGATCCAGAGCCAGAGAGAATGGCTATCGCTTGTATCGGGCTCGTCCCTCTGTTCCTCCGTGCTCGTTTCTTCGGTCGGCTCGGTCGGTTCGGTCGCCGGCTGCGGCGGTGCGGTCGCCGGTTCGCTCGGTTCCGTCGCCGGCTGCGTCGGTTCGGTCGCCGGTTCACTCGGTTCCGTCGCCGGCTGCGTCGGCTCGGTCGCCGGCTCCGTCGGCTCGGTCGCCGGCTCGGTCGGTTCGGTCGGCTCCTCCTCGGCGGTCACATTGGCAAAAAGGATCTCATTTGCCGGCGCACCGTTCTTCGTCAGCGTGCTTTCCACGCTGAGCGTGACCGTCTCCGCAGCCTTGTCCACAGCCGAACTGACCGTCACGCTCAGACTGTATTCGCTGCCGTCGTAAACAATGCTCCGATCATCGCCGATCTTTTCGCTGACGGTGAAGCGGTAAGTACCGGGTGCTTCAAAAACAAGATTCTCAAAGCAGAAGGTTCCGCCCTCATTGCGGACCTCCTGCAGGAGCTTTCCGCTTTCATCCTTCAGCAGGAAGGTGAACGCACCGTCCTTCGGCACCGCGCCGTCCATCGTTTTTTTGCCTCTGAGCGGCAGGCTGACCGCTTTGAGATCCGTATAAGGATCCGTCATGGCCACTTCATCGGCCTTTTCTCCGTTTATAAGGATCGTTCCGTCCGCCTGTACCGTGAAGAGGATGTCCTCCGCCGGCACATATAGCTTTTCGCTCGGTACAGCTTTTTCATGCAGGATATAGCTGCCGGGCTCCAGCACAGCAATCTCGGCGGCATCGCCGGAGGTCCATTCCCGGACAAGCGCCTTCGTTTCCGAGGTCAAGATCTGCAGGACCGCGCCGGAAAGCCGTTTGCCGTCCCCGTCATACTTGGAGATCGGCACATCGCTGCCGGACTGAACGTCGGTCATTTTAAGCTCGAGCGGCGTTTCATTGTCCGGCGCCGTGAAGGCAATCGGTTCCGCGATGCGGTAGCCGCTCGGCGCAGCCAGCTCGATCAGGACATAATCCGCTCCGGCCTCCAACACTCCGGTCAGCTGCTCTGCGGTCCTGCCGCTGACGAAGCTGTATACCGGCAGCGCGTTTTCCGCAGGCTCACCGCCCGTCACATCCGCCGCGCGGAACAGAGCCAGCGAAGCCCCCGCCAGCGGATTGCCTTCTTCATCCAGCTTGGCAATGGTGACTTGGTTCGGCTTATCCAGCATTAGGATATAGCCGGTCTCCTCGCCGTTCACTGTGACCATGCCTTCCTCATCGATCGTAAAGGCAATATCTTCGGCAGGCAGGAAGCCTGCAGGAGCCTTCGCCTCATGGAATACATAGCTGCCCTCTGCGAGATCCAGACTCTCCATGTCCACCTCGCTGCTGGTCCATTCATAGAGCATCGTGCCGGACTCACCGAGGATCTGCAGCACTGCGCCTTCAAGGAATTCACCGTCCGCCTCGATCTTGCCGAAGGAGACCGGGAACAGTACCGGCGAATTGCTGAAGCAGACCGTGATGCTCTCACCCTCATCCACGACCTCGTTCTTCGTGGAAAGGGCTGTGTTCTTTTTCATATTTTCGGCGGACCCACAGACGATCTTTCCGAGCGCCGCACCGTCCGTGATCGTGTACGCCGCGCGGTAATCAGAGGCCTCCTCGGTGATGAAATAGGAGCTGCCGACCGGCAGTCTGAGGAAGGTCACCGCTTCACCGTGCTTCAGATTCAGCGAAACGGAAGCAGAACCGGCCGCGGAAGCCTCAAAGGACATACCGTTGGAAAGCGTGTAGGTCTTTCCGGGATTCAAATGATCCATGACCACCAGAAAACGGAAGCTCTGGTCCGTTTCCTGACCGACCACCGTCTTCGTCAGCGTGAAGCCGCCTTCCGGCACCGGCGTTTCCTTATTCGTAAAGACCGCCTCCGCAGTCTCCTGTACCGCAATAGTGCCTTCCGTGTTCTTGCTGCTCAGCTGTTCATAACCGGCGTGGAAGTGTTCGGTGATGCAGTAATCGGTTCCGGCCGGGATGCCGTCAAAGAGCATCGTTTCGCCGCCCTTCAGGCTGACCGTGGCTGCGCCGTCCGTAAAGACCGAACTTCCGAAGATCTGCGTGCCCGCGATCTTCATGCCGCTCAGCTTCACACTGAAGGTGAAGTATTCATCGGGATCTCCGCTTTCCAGCACCTTGGTCAGTCTGAGACTGCCGGTCGTGGCATCCTTCGTGTTCGTAAAGCTCACGCGCGACAGGGTGCCTGCGCCGATGATTCCGCTCTCACCGCTCGAAGTCACGGTAAAGCCGTCCGGTACCGTCTCAGTCACCGTATAGCGCATACCGATCGGGATACCGCTGGCCGATACGGAGCGGCCTGACTGCACCGTCACATGAGCGACGCCGTTTTTGAACTCCATGGAGCCGTAAGTGCCGTCCGTCAGCCCTTCGATGGTCACGGTAAACTCATAGGCGCGGTTAAAGTCCTCTTCCGTCGCCTCATCGCCCTCTACGGTCTTGGTGATCAGCAAGCTGCCGGCCTCAAGCGCCATTTTCTGATCTTTCCGGTTCGTCACCGCGGCGCCGGCATTTTTGCAGCCTTCGGTATAGTCGACCCGGACCGGGTGGTACATATCCTCGTCCCACTGGTAGCCGGGCGCATCTTCCTCCCAGGCGAAATAGGTCTGATCCTCGTCAAAGACGCGGAAACGGTAGGTCCAGGTCCCGTCACCGTTGTCGATCCACATGCCGTAGACCTGATCCGCGGCAGCCGGATCGCCCTCGTACATCACACTGTTCGTGGTCTGACGGATCTCGGAGGAGCGGTAGGTCATGTAGCCGGGTGTTCCGGTACGGTCGATGACGGCATATTGTCCTGTTATACGGCTCGTGCTGAATTTCGTGCCGTTTCCGCCGACCAGAGACGTGCAGCCCTTGAAGGTATCCGAATCATTTGTGCCGCTCTTCTTCCACCGGTCGCTGACGTAGATCGTTTTCAGCGCGGAGCAGTTTTGGAACATACTCCTGATTGACGACTTGTTAGCGGAAAAGCTGCTCAGATCCAGTTCCTTAAGATTCGCGCAGTTATTGAACATATAGTCCATCACCGTTACGGAGGAGGTATCGAAATTGCTCACATCCAGCGATTCCAAACTGAGACTGTTGAACATGGAGCTCATGTCCGTCACGCTCGAGGTGTCTAAACTGCTCACGTCCAGTTCCGTGACCGGAATGCCGTAGAACATGTGGCTCATGCTTGTCACCTTCGAGGTATCGAAGCTGCTCACATCCAGCTCTGTCAAAGCCAGACAGTGATAGAAAATCTGCCGCATATTCGTCACATTCGAGGTGTCAAAGCTGCTCAGATCCAGTTCTTTGAGCGACTCGCATTGACCGAACAGGGATCCCATGTCTGTTACCTTGCCCGTTTTGAAGCCGCTTACATCCAGTTCCGTGACCGAGCGGCAGTTGTTGAACAGGGCCGCCATATTCGTCACATTCGAGGTGTCAAAGCCTCTCACGTCCAGCTCCGTGACCGAGCTGCAGCCATTGAACATGCTGCTCATGTCTGTCACACTTGCGGTCTTGAAGCCGCTCACATCCAGCGCCGTCAGCAGGCTGCAGCCGCTGAACATGCCGCTCATGTTTGTCACGTTTGCGGTACTCAGCCCGCTCACATCCAGCTCCAATAAATGACTGCTTCCGTAGAACATGTTGCTCATGTTCGTCACTTTCGAGCTGTCAAGACCGCTCAGACTGATGTGTTCCAGATTCTTCTGCTGCGTGAAAATCAGTTCATAGGTTTCATAATCGATATCAATGTCTTCGACATTTTCAAAGAGCCGGCTGCTGTCCGGATTCAGGTAGACGACCGGACTGGCGCTGTACCAGAAGACCGCGCCGTTTTCATGCCAGAGCCAGACCTCCTCTTTGGAGTCGGGCGTGCTGATGAGACAGCCGCCGTTTGCTTCCGCACGATTGCTCTCCGACCGGGTAAAGGAGGAAGCCATCGGCGAATAACCGTTCATGATTTCCGTGATGACCGGTCCCGGCTGCAGAAGCGTATAATCCAGCTTCACAACAGGCTCCGGATCACCCGGTTCACCAGGTTCATCCGGCGGCGTGTATTTTTTATACGACAGGTAGCCGGGCGTCTTCGCGGTATCCACCACGGCATACGTACCGGTCATATTTGCGGCGCTGTATGCTGTGCCGTTCTGTCCTTTAAGTGAAACCGCATTCTCAAACATTTTGGCGCTTGAAGTGATCTTCTCCGCATCCCAGCCATCTCCGACCCAGATCGTCCCGAGCTTGCCACAGGTGCTGAACATATAGGCTGTATCCGATTTTTCCTTCAGAGTGAAACTGCTCAGATCCAGTTCCGTCAGGCTGCTGCATTTGTTGAACATAGCGCGGATATTCGCCTTTGCGGTGTCAAAACCAAGCAGATTCAGACTTTCAAGTGCCGTGCAGTTGGAGAACATCGAGCCCATATCGGTTACGTTCGAGGTATCGAAATGACTCAGATCCAACGCTTCGAGTTTATAGCACGCCGTGAACATCTGATTCATGTTGGTCACAGCGGAGGTATCAAAGCTGCCAAGATCCAGCTGCGGCAATTTCTCGCACCGGTCGAACATATAGCGCATAGTCGTCACCTTTGAGGTGTCAAAGCCGCTCAGGTCCACTTCCTCCAAATTCAGGCACTGCTCAAACATGCCCGCCATATTCGTCACGTTTGAGGTGTCGAAGCTGCTCAGATCCAGCTTCTTCATAGAACTGTCCTGAAAGAACATTTCACTCATGCTCGTCACCTTCGAAGTGTTGAAATGGCTCAGATCCAGCTCGGTCACCTTATGAATACCGCTGAACATGCGTTCCATATTCGTCACATTGGAGGTGTCAAAGCCGCTTACATCCAGTTCCGGGATGACACGGCAGTACTGGAACATATAGCTCATGTCCGTCACATTGGAGGTGTCAAAGCCGCTTACATCCAGCGACTCTACCTTATCCAGCGACGCAAACATGTGATTCATGTTCGTCACCTTGGAGGTGTCGAAGCCGCTCACATCCAGGCTGGTCAGTGCTTGATTGGCATCAGCAAACAGGTAACTCATATCGGTCACATTCGAGGTGTCCAGACCGCTGATGTTCAGTTCCTTAATGTGATACAGATCCGCGAACATGTTTCTCATGTTCGTGACCTTGGAGGTGTCGAAGTTCGAAACGTTCAGCGAAAGAAGGTTATAACAGGAATAGAACATGTAGGACATATCCGTTACATTCGAGGTATCGAACATACTGACATCCAGCTCTGTCAGCGTGTTGCAGTTATAGAACATGCTGCGCATGATCTTCACCTTCGAAGTATTCAGACCGCTGAGATCGATCTTCTCAATATTCCAGTCGCAGTAGAACAGCTCTGTGCAGTCTTCCGGCAGATATACAATCTCCGCGTCCGACCACCAGTAAACCCTTGACCCGCTCGAATACATATAGACCTTGCAGTTTGTGGTGTAGTCATCCACCCGGGTCTTTCCGTTTGCACGCACGTCTTTTTCAAACGACTTCAGACTCGTCGTTTTATACCGGGTAAAACTCTGCATCGACTTCGCGTTGATCGTGGCCGTCGAGTCAAGATCGATCTGTTCCTCGTTGCTGAGAATCACGACCGGGATCGGACGGTCATCCGGATTCTCGTCTTCCCACTTCTTTGTGATCGTGACGGTGCCTTCATAAGCCCGCTCGTTCGGGAAGCCGTAATAGCTGTACAGGCCCTGCGCACTCTTTACATAATCCGAATAGGGCTTCAGACCTGTCACGCTGCCGTCCGGCAGCACGGTGATGACATACTTCCCGCTGTCAAGCTGATAATGCTCCGGCGCCTTCGTTTCCTGCAGCACATAGCTGCCCTCCTCCAGCATTTCGAACGTGGCCGTACCGTACTGATCCGAAACCGCCGTCATATTCACGGCCGTCCCGCGGTTTGAGGTTCCTTTCAGGCTGAATTCGGCGCCCTCCAGCGAACGGGTATAACGCTCCGCATCCAGTTTCTTGATGTGCAGCGTATGATAAGGGGTATTGTACAGGGTACAGTATTCACCCAGGAAGTCCGCATCCTTCACATAGACCAGTCCGTCTTCGTTGCAGACAACCGTCCAGCTTTCGGCCGGCAGCTGATAGCCATCGGCTGTCTGTATCTCGGTCAGTGTATACCGGCCGAGCTCCAGATTTTCCAGCGTCATCCTGCCTTCCGCATCGGTCTCGCCGACCATCATAATATCGTTGCCGTAATCCGAAGTACCCTCCAGGCGGAAGACCACACCCGGCAGCTCCTTTCCGCCGTTCATGAAGTCGATGCGGCCGAGTTTCCGGATCTTGAGGTCGCCGTGGATGCGCGGTTCATTGGAAATGACATAATACCCATCCTGACGCACGCCATTCACAAAGGTGTATCCCTCGCCGTCGATGGTGACCTCCCAGACAGCCTTGTTCAGCTGATAATCGTCCGTCGAAGCAGTCTCAGTCAGCTGATATGTGCCTCGCTCCACCTCTTCAAAGCAGAGAAGGCCGTCGGCATTGGTCTTACCGATCCGCTCCACGGGCGTGCCGTAGAAGGATGTCCCGCGGAGAGCAAAGGTCATGCCGGCCAGCTTCAGCGCCGGATCCTCCGATGCCTGTTTTTCCAGCTTCACGTCGCCGACGACATGACAGATGACCTGCGTATAATCCTGATGGACCAGCTCGGTCTCCTGAACATCGCCCACGGCATTGATCAGCGTATTCTGCAGCCAAACATTGTTGTAGGTCACCGGCTCCTCGCCGCTGACCGAAAAAACATGCCGGGGCGCACGCATATAGATACGGCAGCTGACTGCCGTGTTTTTCGGAAGGGTATAGTCCTTGCCCGCGGAATCTTTTCTCAGATCCACCGCGATCGCTCTCACCTCGGAAAGATCTCCGTCAAATTCATCCGCCCGGATCCAGACCGGCAGACTCAGGTCTGCCTGCTCTTCGATATTCACGGCAGTCTTTGCATAGTAAAGCACCGGATCAATTCCGAGTTCTTTAAAGACGCTGAGATCGATGTCGCTGTAACTTCCCTGCCAGTTGGAAACAAGGCCGGGGGCGCTGAAGCTTTCCAGCGAATCGTAGAGGATCAGATCCTTTGCCTCTTCGCTGTCATCCGTCGCAAAACGGATCTGATAGGAATAGAGTTCGCCGGTATAGACGACCGCGCTGCTGCCGTAGCTTTCCGAATTGGCGGAGCGCACCTGTTTTAAGAGCCCCAAATTGCCGGCCGTAATCACGACCGGATTAAAATCGGCATTCGCATAGACAAAACGCTTCGCGTCCGTATCGGGATCCAGATCCGTCATCAGGTTTTTTTCTTTTCCTGTCAACGGCTGGGCATTATCCGGAAAACCTCCGCCGATGGAATCGTTTCTGCTCTCATAGGCGGCGCTGTTCAGGATCTGCTTCCCGAAATCCTTGAGAGCGTCCCAGGGAGAACTGCTGGTATAGCGGAAGCTGTAACGGTCTGCGGGAACATCGATCCGGACCGTGAGCAGCACGCGGCCGCTGCCGTGGAAATTTTCCGTGATGCTGACGCTGTAGCTTCCGGTGTTCAGCATCTCCTCGTCCGCAAAGACCTTCACTGAGTTCTTCTGTACGGACGCGCCGGCAGGCAGCAGATCATAAAAGACGCCGCCCGCCTGCTCTACATAGCAGAGTTCAGCCTTCTCGTTACGATAAGACTCGCTGAAGACCACCGACCACTCCGCCAGGAGCTGCCGATTGATCTTATCATTGGAATATTTCTTTACGGTTTTGTTGATATTGGATTGTTTCTCGATCCCGATCAGATAGTCCCGGGCAGTGGGCCGCATCTGCAGAATGGCCGATCCGCCGGCAAACGGTGTCGACGCATCGCCGTTCTTCGAATAAAAATCCGCACTCTGCGTATTGCTCAAGCTGATCTTTTTATTCTCGGAAGCGATCCGGAGAACCTTCTCGCTGCGTTTCAGTGTGACATAAGCATCCGCCCGAACGCTGAAATAATAGTCCGCCGAGGAAAATTCCAGACGGAAGCCGGTCACGCCGGAAGAAAAGCTCAGCGTTCCGCCGTCCGCTGCAGCGACAATCGTACCATCAGTGTCCGTAAACAGATTCCGGCCGGGATCGTACACGGCGGCAGCCAGCCATTCTTCGCCGCCTTCTTTCTGCACCCATACGGTGACGGGATTTCCCGTCCTCTGGCCGGACGAGACGAAATGTGCGCTCTCCTCAGAATAAACGGCCCCCCGGAATAAGGTGCTCAGTTCCAGCCTCGCGATCTCATAATCCTCCGCATCCAGCTGCTCTCCCGTTTTGCCGACTCCGCTCAGACGAAGCTCGTTGTCCGTAAGAACCACATCGATCGGCACTTTGCCATAGGACTTCGGATCATCCGGATTCGCACCGTTTTCCAGCGACCACGGATAGGAATAGCCGTACGCAACGGAACGAAAACGCAGCTCGGTCAGCTCATCGATACCGCCCGCTTCGCTGCCGAGGATAAAACGGTCCAGCGCGTAGCTGCGGATATCGTCCGAATCATACACGACCGAATTTTTATAATCGTAACCGTATTTCTCGCTGTATAAGTTTCCCACCGGCCGTTCGAATATCAGGCGCTCGAAACTCCAGTCGGCAGCGGTCGTTTTCCGACTCACGGGATCCGCCAGATCGAGCGGCGTCACGATTGCCTGGACGGCGTTATGCACGCTGTAATAGACCAGCGTGGATTCATCCGCACTGGCTTTGAGTTCATCATAATATGCCTTCGAATAGCGGGTCAGGACCTGATCGCAGCGGGAATAGGAGCCCCCTCTCAGGACCGTAACCTCCTGTTCGTCGGAAAAAACGCCGACACAGCCCATCCGGTAACCGACCACCTCGCCGCCCTCGGCAGTGAAGGTGTCCTCCAAACGGAAGTGGTACGGCTGCGTCGGATTGCCCTTAAGGTAGCTCCAGACGTTCCATACCAGATAATAATAGTCATCGGCATCGGCCGGTTTTTCGCCCCAGCTGGAGTTCCAGAAGGCATACTGCTTCATCCGGCCGACATTCTCCAACGCGACCGAGCTCAACTCCACCGACGTATTAACGTAGACCGGTGCCACTTCGGACGACGCGGTCTTGACCACGGTGCCCTGCGTTGCCTTCATAGATGCGGAAAACGGCTCGGAAGCGCCTCTGTCCCGGGTACCGACCGAAGAATTGTAATCCGCGTAGGCCGTCATATCCTTTGTCGTCTGATATGCGATATCCAGATAACCGTTCCAACCGGCCGGAACCGTCAGTCGGTTCGTCACGACCAGCTCATCACCCTCTTCGTGGTAGGTGAAATAGGTCCCGCTGCCGAGACCTTCGGTATTGTCCTCGGGAACCGAAATATCATAAACATCGGTAGGATTTCCCTCCCGGTCGATCAGGATGCTCTTCGGGATCCGGATCTCGATCTTGACCGGCTCAAAATAATTGGTGCCGGATAAGGTAAATTTGACACGATAGACCAGGGTATGGCCGACATCGGAATCGCTGGCTGTCGCTGTCCAGACATAATCACCGGCAGCATTTAACGACGCGCCGTCTTCCAGTGTCGCCCGGAAGGTTTTAATGGTAAAATCCGTGACCGGTTCAAATTCACCATTATCCGGTATGGCCGCATTCGTCCCGTCCGCAAACACTCTTGTGCTTTGCGGCTCCGCCATCGCGCCCACCATCATGACGCAGGCCATTACCAAAGCTATCAGTTTTTTTCTCATGTCAGTTTTTCCCTTCTGCAGGTTTTCCGTCCTTCCATGTGGCCCGACCGGATCCGCCGCGCCGCCTCACAGATGCCTTCCGATACGTGCATCCTGCAAATGGCTTTCCGCTGCGCCGCCCAGTCAGAAGTGCTTACTTCTGTATTCCTTTTAATAAAGCGGGGATACCGGAAAGACAGCCCCCGCAGACAGATGCACTCCCCATGCGATGCCGCAAAACGGCCAGCATGCACCATGCACCGAGTATAATGAGTCATCCTATCATCCCTCTTTTGAAAAGTCAATCATAATAAATTTTCAAATGCTGACGCAGGACGGGTTTCTTTTATTATTCCTCACTGCCGCACAAAAGCCGCCCAAATGAACACTTCCGCCGCGATTCTTTTATTATCAAGAACCTCTCCCTAAATAAAACAGCGGCAGGGATTTTTCCCCGCCGCTGTTCTCATATGACGATGGGCTGCAGTTCTTTCTCCGGATTCGATAGACAGGTTTTCCCGACTGCCGAATATATTGTTTTACCGGATTTTTCTTTCCTTGCTTTTGCCCTGATAAGGCTCTGAGTACAATAGCAACACCATGTGAAACAGTATAACGTGAATGGGTAAGCTCTGCTTTTGGGGTCCGGATATCAAGCCGCGTCCGGCCCCGTGATCCCAAGCTTGTCTCGCCGCAGCATGTAGTAAACGAATATGAACAGCGAAGTCGAGATCCACGCCACCGGATAGCACCAATAGATGTTGACCGGATCGTGGTTATAATGCATGCTGACTGCCAAAAACAGCTGCCGCACGCCGACCATGCCCGACCAGGAAATGAACATCGGGATGCGCGTATCCTTATAGCCGCGCAGCGCGCCGAAGAAGATCTCCCGCACCGCCATGGTGCTGTAGAACGGGATGATGAGCCGCATCATGGCCACTCCGATGGCTATGACTTCGGGATCATCGTTGAAAAGCCGTACGAGCAGAGGAGATGCCGCGAACACGATCGCGCCCAGCCCGACGCTGATGCCCATCGACACCAGGAAGCCGCTGCGGATGCCCCGGCGGCTGCGGCTGTGCAGGCCCGCGCCCGCGTTCTGTCCGGTAAAGGTCGTCATCGCCAGACCGATGGTCTTCACCGGCATCGCGACAAAGCGGTCCAGCCGCTGCGCTACCCCTACGCCCGCAGATACTGCCGTAGAATCGAATCCGTTCACATACCGCCAGATAAACACATTTGAAATCGTCACGACAGAGCTTTGCAGCCCCGCCGGAAGTCCGATGGAAACCATCTCTCCGACCATTTTGCGGCTGCGGAACACCTCCGGGAAGCTGATCCGGAAGGCCGGATTCGTCTGTACCATTTTTCGATAAACGAGCCATACGGAAATGCCCTGTGAGATCACCGTGGCCGCCGCTACTCCCGCGACGCCGCCGCGCAGCAGCACCGCAAAAACCAGATCCAGCACGATATTCAGGCAGCTGCTGACGATCAATATCTGCAGAGAGGAGCGGGTATCCCCCAGCGCGCGCAGCACGCCCGCACCGAGATTATAGATGACCGTAAACGTGGTCCCGACCATCACGATGCGCAGATACAGTGCCGCCGTGCCGAATATATCCTCCGCGCAGTCAGCCATTCCCAAAAGCTGCGGCGTCAGGATCACCCCCAGTGCCGCAAGAACGGCTCCGAGCAGGATCCCGAACGAAAAAGCGACCCGCATGGTCGGCGCGACCGCCTCTCTGTCACGCTGTCCCACGGTATGCGCCATCAGCACCGAAGCGCCCACGGACATCCCGTTAAAAAATCCGACGACCAGATTGGTGATGGGGGAGCATACGCTGACGGCAGCCAGCGCTTCTTTGCTGACAAAATTCCCCACCACGAGAGAGTCGACGCTTTGATACAGGTTCTGAAACAGCTCCCCGAGAATGAGCGGGATCGCAAATATAATGATTTTGGATATAATACTGCCTTGGGTAAAGTCGATCTTCGTCTTTGTTTTTGCCATGGGACCACGCTTTCAGCCGGCACGCTTTTTCTTTATTATATGCAAAAAAATCGGATCTGTATATCCTTTTTTTTCGAAACAGGCCCTTCTTTCCGGCCCGGGACGCTGCCCGCGGAAAGAGGGCTTCCGCTGAAAAGCGCGAACGGCACCTGTTTGCCCCTTCCTGCAATCTTCCTGTAATTTATACAATGTTTTACTTCCTTTTCATCGAATATAATATGATACCAGGGTCGCTTAGGCCAATTTGGCCGGCGGGAGCCTGCTCACGCAGGCAAATTGACCTAAGCGACCCGCAAAACATGAGGAAGCAGCCATTTTTCGCAGAAAAATGAGCGGATTCCGAATGTTTTCCGAATCTCGGAAGCGCGCAGCGCGAAGAAATTCGACGGTATCTTGCACCACCCTTATCCCCCGCAAAGGAGCAAATCACTATGAATCTGAAGCTCAGAGAAAACTATCGCTACGCACTTGCCTGCCCGACCAGCATGGGTCTTCGCATTACGCCGGAAGACCGTATGCCGGTCCAGAACAGCAATCGCCTGTATCTGCAGGCCACCAGTGCCGAAACCAATGTTTTGAATATCGCCTCCTCCCTGGGGCATGAATGTCTGGCTCTCACCAAATTTGTGGAAGGAAGCCCCATGGCGGATTTCATCAAACGTTCGCTGCGCGCCAGAAATATTTCCTTTGCAGGGAAAAATGTGCCGCAGGGCGGCCCCTGGGGCTATCGCCATCAATTCAATATCGCCGATTCCGGCTGCGGGCTGCGTGCGCCGCGTGTCTGGAATGACCGTGCGGGAGAGGTCGGCTGCACCATCGACGCCGCCGATTTCGATCTGGAGCAGATTTTTGCCCGTGACGGTGTAGCGATCCTGCATCTGTCCGGCCTGATCGCTGCCCTGAGCCCGCAGACCACAGCTGCCTGTGTGGCCATCGCCGAATATGCCAAGCGCTGCGGCACGGTCGTAAGCTTCGACCTCAACTACCGCGCCAGCTTCTGGGCCGGCCGCGAAAAAGAGCTTTCCGAAGCCTTCCACCACATCGCCTCGATCGCGGATGTGCTGGTAGGCAATGAAGAAGATTTCCAGCTCTGCCTCGGTCTGAAGGGGCCTGAGGCCGGGGGCAAGGGCCTTTCCGGCAAAACGGCGGGCTTCCGGGCCATGATCGAGGAAGTCCGTGCCCGTTATCCGCATGCCTCCGTATTCGCCACAACGCTCCGTGAGGTACTCTCCGCAGAGGAACATCTGTGGGGCGCCCTCGTCTTCGCAGAGGGCAGCTGGTATACGGAAGAACCCCGTCCGATCCCCGTACTGGACCGTATCGGCGGCGGCGACGGTTTTTCGGGCGGCCTTCTGTACGGTATTTTGATGGGCTATGCGCCCGAAAAATGCCTGCAGCTCGCCTGGGCAGGCGGCGCGCTTGCCGCGTCGAGCCTGAATGACTACGCAGAACCCGCGGATGAAAAACAGCTTTTGGATATTTACGCCGGCAATGCCCGCGTACAGCGCTGATATACATCAAAGAAAGCCCAGCGGTGATATGTCAAGCCTTAGATGAGAAATGATTCGCATGTTTTTTACTCATTTCGGGCAAGGCGCAAAAAACTCACCTAAGCCCAGTCGACCTGCTCATAAAAACAGAGCTGGGCGCAGGTCAGACC
>JAZLHR010000032.1:0-25252 GCA_045616945.1 Lachnospiraceae bacterium
GGTTTATTTCACATGCAAAAAATCCTTTGATTTTCCCGATTTTCTCCTGTTTTTTCTCCTTTTCCCACACTAAATTCATCGATTTCCCATACTAAATCCAAGCGTTTATCTACTGTGGGATTTACTTTGGGAATTTACGTACTTTTCTCTTACTTTTCGGAAAATGACGCCTTCATACGCCCTTAATTTGAAGCGGATCTGCTGCGCTCTCCCGTTGCAGAGGCCCTCGCGGCTCTGCAATACGGGCTTCCGGCGGCATCCGTCCAGGTGATCATAGGTGCTGAACACCCTCCGATATTTCCCGGCAGTACCGACGCCGCTCGCAAAATCCGTCTCGACCGTCGAAAAATTGAGCACGACCAGCAGGGAATCTTCGTAATTCCAGGGATTCCGACGGATATAGCTGATGATATTCCGGTCGGCTTCCGCCGTCGTCACCCATTCAAAGCTCTTCGGCTCACGGACGTCCGTGTAGAGCACGGGATTTTTCCGGTACAGCCGCAGCAGATCCCGCAGGCAGTCCGATACATCCCGGTGGCCGGGCTCATCCAGCAGATTCCAGTCGAGAGCCCGTTCTTCGGACCACTCACGGTCTTCGCCGAATTCCTGCCCCATAAAAAGCAGCTTTTTCCCCGGCGAAGTCATCTGATAGGTCAAAAGTGCCTTCAGCGCACCGAAGCGGTCCTGCAGCAGCCCAGGGCTTTTCTGCAGCAAAGGCGCCTTCAGATGAACCACCTCGTCATGAGACAAAGGCAGTACAAAATTTTCCGTAAACGCATAATCCGCCGGATGCGTCAGCTTTGCGTGATGGTAGCGCCGGAACAGCGGGTCCTCCTTCAGGTAAGCCAGCGTCTCGTTCATCCAGCCCATGTTCCATTTGAAGCCGAAGCCGAGCCCGCCCTCTTCCGCCGGTGCCGTCACACCGGCCAGGATAGAGGAATCCTCGGCAATCAGGTAGGCATGGCTCTGTTCCCGCACCGCCGTGTTCAGCTGCTTCAGAAATGCGATGCTTTCCAGATTCTCCATGCCGCCGTCACGGTTCGGACGCCACTTCTGCCGGCCGAAGCTGTTATAAAGCAGGGCGGCGACCGCATCTACCCGCAGCGCATCCGCATGGAACTCCCGGATCCAGTAGAACACATTGGAAAGCAGGAAAGAACGCACGCCCCCTTTTCCGAAATCAAAAGCCATCGTGCCCCATTCCGGATACTCCGCCCGCAGCGGATCTTCATACTCATACAGCGGCGTCCCGTCGAACAGGCGCAGGCCGAAATCATCGCGCGGGAAATGGGCCGGCACCCAGTCGAAGATCACGCCGATTCCCGCCCGGTGCAGCGTATCGACCATCGCCCGCAGGTCATCCGGGCTGCCGTAGCGGCTGGTCGGGCTGTAGTAGCCCGTCACCTGATATCCCCAGGAACCGTCCAGCGGATGTTCCGCGATTCCCATGAGTTCCACATGCGTAAAGCCCATGGAGGTCACATACGCAGCCAGTTCCTCTCCCAGCTGCCGGTAGTTCAGAAAACCGTCCGGCCCCTGCGAATAATCCTTTTTCCACGAACCGGGATGTACCTCATAGATCGCCATCGGCTTTTCCTGCGGGGGCTTTGCCTGCGCCCTCATCCAGGCCGCATCGTGCCATTTATACGTACTTTCGGCAGCGATCACAGACGCGTTCGCAGGCCGCAGTTCCGTTTGAAAAGCAAACGGGTCGGCCTTATAGCGCTCGATCCCGTCCTCCCCCGATACCACAAAACGGTACGCATCGCCGGGCGCGGGACCGGGAACGAATGCTTCCCAAAATCCGGCCTCATCGCAGGTCAGGGGATGTTTTTTCTGCCAGCCGTCTCCCGAAAAGATCACGCTAACATGCTTTGCGGCCGGCGCCCATACAGCAAAACGAACGCCGGACGTCCCCTTTTCGCAGCAGGGGTGCGCCCCAAGCTTGCGGTAAGCCGACATGGCGGTTCCCTCCGCATACAGATATTCATCATACGGTGTAAAGCTGCGGGAATCATTCTTTTCGCTTCTGCATTCTTTCAGCATGTACTCTCTCCCCCGGCTGCATTTGGGTATATTGTACTTTTTCCGGTCCTGCTTGTCAATCTGTCCCGCCGCAGCTTCTCTCCCGCAGGCGTGCCGATGTGACATTTTCCCGGCTCCGTTGACAGACAGTCCCTCTTTGCTATAATGGAAGCAGGTACTGCGTCCTCCCGTCACGGGATCCGCGGCAATAACGCCGGTACGTCAAAAACCGGCTGAAACGAAAAAGGAAGAAGGCCGGGTCGGAAACGGAAATGCATGGATCACCTCCATGCAGCCTTCATACCGAACCGATGCCGGGAAAGAGAAAAGATGTATCTTGAGACCGAGCGGCTGATCATAACGGAATTCACACCGGATATGGCTCAGGCCGTTCACGAAAATTCACTGGATGAAGATACCGAGAGATTTGTCCCGGACGAAGTGTGGGAAACCGCACAGGAAGCCGAAGAAACGATACGGTATCTGATATCGCGGTACAGCTCCCGGGAAGGCCCTTTTGTCTACCCCGTCCTTATCAGGCAGACACTGGCCAATATCGGCTATGTCCAGCTGTGTCCGATCGGCGGAGGCCAATGGGAGATCGGATATCATATCGCAAAGAAATATACCGGCCGCGGATATGCTTCCGAAGCGGCAGCTGCCTTTCTTCCGGTGATCGCACGTCAGATAAATATCCGCGAGATCTGGGGGATCTGCCTGGCAGAAAATATTGCCTCCCTGGCCGTTATGAAGAAATGCGGCTTTGAGACGGTATTCTCGGGGAAGAGTCTCTACCAGGGCTCCATACGGGAAATCGTCAAAAACGTGTGGAAAGCTTAAAGGGGACCGGACAGCAATCCGGTCTGGAGCGGCCCGTTTCCAAGGCAATACTGGCACAGGCGGGCTGTTTTTCGCTTCCCCGTGCCAATTTTCCGGCCTAACAATCACTTTTTGGCACGGGTAGCTTCGCAACGCCTCTCCTGTACCAATCTCCCGGCCTGACAATCACTTTTTGGCACGGAAAACAGCATCACTTCTTGTGTCCCGTTTCTTGCTTTTCAGGCGGAATAAGAAGGGAAAAGCGCTCATTTCCGGCTTCACTGTATCCCGTTCTCTCCCCTCCCAAAAAATCGGGGCACGGACAGGCATCATCTGCCTTTCCGTGCCCCAATCATGTTTCCTGCACTCCCCACCTCTTACAAGCAAGCCGATGGGGGTCTCGAGTTTTGCCCTATGGTGTTTTTTCCTTACGGCGCCGCCGTGATGACGCCGTCACTAACCGTCACGCCCCAAGCATCCTGCGCCGCCCCCGCAGGCTGCGCCTGCAGAGCTTCCAGAAGAACCACGACCACTTGATGGGCAGTCTTGGTCTCTCCGTCGATCGTCACCGACTTGGAAGTGAGCGTCATGGACGAGCTCAGGAACTCCGAAGTCTGTGACGCCGGCGCAACCGCATTCTTATGATAATAAGTATCACCGCTTCCGGCCACCCAGCTCGCCGAATCAAAGGACACGGCAGGCATCTCGGAAGGCACGCCAAGGACATGTCCGTCATCGTCCGTCCAATAAGAAACGAGCTTGAGCCGCAGGTACGCATCAATATTTCCCGTATTCTTCAGCCGAATACTGCTTTTCATGCCGGTCGCGGCGTCAAAGGTCTCCAGTACCTGCCCCTCGACAACCGGTGCATCCAGGATATTCTTGATCTCATTCGATTTTTTGAACATATAAGCCATGACGCCGCCCACGGCTGCCAGCGTGGTCAGCACGGCAATGAAAATAACCAGTAGTCTGTTCTTTCTTTTCACTGGGATCACCTCTTTCCGCGCTTTTCAGGATGCGGAGGGATTCTTCACTGAAAGCCGCCCCTTCAGACAGCCTTCCATTTCTGCAATCCGACAACGACAGATCATCTTTCGCCGCAGGCTTCGTGTTTCCGCAAACAGGCGCATCATACGGTCACGGGAACCTCGTGTTTCGGAGCTAACCGTTTTTTTCGCAAACAAGTTTCGCGTGCGGCCGCGAAGCTCCAGGCTGCCGGGCTCAATGTGCGGATACGGAGCTCCAGGCCGCAGCCGCATGCTCCGCCTCCGTGTCATAATCTCCGAAGCCGTCCAGCTGAACCACCGCGGCATTAAATGTCATACTCAGGGCAGGCAGGTCGGCGATATCCTCCTTGCACAGATCATCACCGACCGTCACGACGGAGTCTCGAATGATCACCTTGCTTGGCAAGGGATTCCCTGCCGGAACAACGACATAGTATATCCGGCTGTTTCCCTCCGTCTGCAGGTAAGTCCAGCCGTCATCCACCGCCCAGCTGATTTTCCCCGCCGCGGCCTGATAATTCCGGTTATCCGAGCTGCTCCAGCCGCCGGCCGTGACCTCAAGAAAAACATAACAGGCAAACTCCGCCCCGTCGAAGCGCAGTCTTGCATCTTTCTCCAGGTCTACCCCCGGAATAAAGATGGCATGATTGCCGTCTGCTTTTTCCGTAAAATCACCGTTCTCGGTAATGACAAGATCGCCGATCTGCGCCACGCGGGCACTATCATCGGCAACGCCGGGGGTCACATATTTGGAAAAGGTCACTCCTGTGCAAAGGAGCGTTGCCACCAGGACATACAGAAGATAGGCCCGCAGCGGCAATTTCACCTTTGCCCGGCGCCGGCTACGTTTCTCTGCCGAAACTCCTTCCGTTTTCGTTTCACGGTTCACTTCCTGCAGCACGATAAGTACCCCCCCCTTCCTTTTTTGTAAGTTCGCATACGGCTCCGCCGCTTCTCTCACTTGTATTCCAATCCCGTCAGTTCCGGCCGATTTCTTCACCTATTTCCCGGTTTCGTCAGTTTCGGCCGGGTCCTTCACCTGTTTCCCGATTCCGTCAGTTCCGGCCGATTTCTTCGCTTATTTCCTGATTTCCTCAGGGTTCTTGCCGCTTCTTCCCGCTGATCCACGAAAGGATCGTCTGGCCTTCCAGCAGGACCACGCCGACAAGCAGCAGCATGAACAATCCAAGCGGTGTCTGCAGCTTCTGTATCAGGGTGCCGATCCCCGGCAGGATCAGAATGACCTTCCCGCGGATGTCGCTTTTGTCGATGGGCGGATCCGCCGCGTTGTTCGCGTCTCCCTGCGTGACGAACGTCTCGCCGTCCTTCTCCGTGATCCGATGCGTCGTGGGTGTCCTTAGACCAACGGAGTAAGTCACCACGTCGCCGACCTCATAGTCTTCCTGCCGGTGAATGATGATCATGTCATTCACGGACAGACTGTCTTCCCGTTCCCCCTCCATGCTGCCGCTCAGCACGACGGCACTCGCATAACCTGCCAGCATGGGCAGCGGTTCGTGAAAGAGCTTCTTCGCCGCGATGGTGTAAAGGTTAAACACGATGATCAAAAGCATGACCGCGGTCAACAGCAGGCTTAGGATCCGTCCCGCCCTCCTGATGATGCTTTGTTCTTTCATTCGCGGGCACTTTCCCTCTTTCTATCGACATACAGCACGATCAGGGCGATGAAGCTGATGCCAAACAGCGTCAGATAACCGTAGAGCATCCCCGCATCCCCCGTCTTGGGCGGATCCGGCGGAATGATTTGTCCGTCATCCTCCACCACGACATAAATGCCCATGAGGACATCCTCCGCATCTCCCCAGGCAGCATTGTTGCCGAACATCGTATCGATTTCGTCCTGAGACACGCTTTCCTCGTAGAGCCAGTACCAATCTATTTCAAAATCCGCGATCCTGCCGCTTTCCAGCGTTCCCTGCAGGGCCCGCACGACATCCTCCTGCCGCACGCCCTCCGGAAGACCGTACCGGGCCGCATCCGTACCATCGCCGGTCAATTTGGCAGAAACCGGCAGATTTCCCGTGGAACGGATCTCGTAAAGGATGGCCGTATAGCTAATGGGGCCGTTTCCGTTATTCACGAGCCGAATGAGATTATCGCCTTCCGTGCCCGGTGCCAGCACCTTGGCGCCGTCATCGAAATTCACGTTCCCGTACACCGTACTGAACAATGACAGCTCGCCCGTCCCGTCCGGGCGGACCTTCGTGTCCTTGTCCCAGGTCAGCACATGCGGTACATAGGTCAGCACATGTTCAGGTTTTTCGCTTCTCCCGGCATAGGTATAGCGCACGACCACGGGCAGCGTAAGTGCCTCCAGGATAAATAAAATGAGTACCGCCGGAAGAAGCCAGCGATGTTGTCTTTTCATGGTTTTCATTCCGACGCCTCCTTTTCCTTCTTAATCCTTCTGGCAGACTTCGACATCTTCGAAGCAGGTGTGCGTGTCCTTCGGAAAGGGCACGCGCATCCGTTCCGAAACACCATTTTCCCCCCGCCCCTGCCACGGGGGCAGGGGGAAATGTCATGTCAGCAGTCCTTTCGCAGTTCTAATCCAAAGGGATTAGTCGATCTGCGTCACGGTGCAGGTCACGGTAAGGTCGATGACAGAAGCATTGCCAGCTGCTGCCTGATCGCCAAGGTAGGTATCCTTGACATCATCGTTTCCTTCAAAAGCCCACGCCCAGGTGATGGCAACATCATCAGTAGTGATCGTACTGAGATCTGTTCCAGCCTCATAAACTTTGCTATAGTCTTCGATAGCCGTTTTGAGGCCAGCCTTGAGAGCCGTCACATCCGCATAAGCGTTAGTCGCGGCATTGCCATCGCCATCTTTCATCCCGCTTAACCCATAGGTTGCATCATTCACCTTGATGATGATGGGGAAATATTCACTTCCGCTATAGGCCCAGCCAGTCAGATCGAGCTTATCCAAGGTGTAGGTCACCTTGACGGCAACCTCGGGGGTACCGGTAATGCTAAAGCCCGCAAACGAACCCGTCGTTCCGGGAGCCACAACCTTTTCCGTAGACACGACGGAATTCTCACTCAGCGTAAAAGTACTGTCATCTTTTTTATAGGTCTTTTCGAAGATCTTTGCATCATTGCAAGCCACGGTCACGCCGAACTTGGCAACTCTTGCAGTGTCATTCGCAGTGCCGCTGGTGATGTACTTGGCATAGGTTTCGCTGACAAAGCAAGCGGAACACATCGTCAGAACGGCCATGAGAACGGCAAGTTTCATAGTCCAATTCTTTTTCATGAATATACCTCCTGTTAATATGATGTGAATTGGTTGGGGCATTTCTGCCTCGTTGTTTTCGGGACAAAGCTTGCCCCAACGTGAATGGATTCTCTTTTATGTCCAGCCGCTTCGGTGGCAGCGAAACGGCAGAGCATACGTATTACTTCGAAGAAGATTCAGATTCGTCGGGCTTTTCCGTGGTTTTTTCCTCCACGAGCCGGCGTAGGCGTTCCAGCTCAGCCTGCATTTCTGCCGTCTTCTTGTCGTTTTCCTCTCTGTCCTTTTCAAGTCTGGACGCGGTCTTGTCCGCCATCCGCTGTCTCCGGATGATGTCAAAGATGATGAAGGCTGCCAGCGGTACGCCGATGAAAATCAGCATGCCAAGCGGCTTCTGCATGAAATAGGCCAGATTTCCGATGCCCGCTATGCGGGATCTGTAAATGCCGACGACCCGGTCCGCCGGGATCGACTGAGCATCCTTGGTCAGGTTGGCATCACCCTTGGTCACGAATTGCCGTAAACCGGCGCTGTCATCGACCCCGATGATTCGGTGCGTGACCACCACGCCGCCGTCCATGTAGGCGATGATGTCTCCGACTTTCAGGCTGTCCGTGTCAACGGCTTTAACGAAGATCATGTCTCCGACCTCGATGTGGTCTTCAGCCAGACGAATCGTATTGTAATAGATTCCGTCCTTTCCCAGATCGATCACACCGACGATCTCGTTTTCCACCTTGTAATCTTCTTCGTAGGACCAGACCTTATCGCCCACCTTAAGACCACGAATCTGTTCTTCACTGAGATCTGCCAGTTCATCCGGGAATACCCGATGCTCCACATACCCGGCAGAATGCTGATCCGCATCGTTCCAGATACTCATGGAACCTGACTGCACGACCATGGGCACGTATCCGAACACGGCAGGAGGCGTTTCCGGGTGCAGTGCGCCCTTCACGATGATGGTCAGGTTCATGACCAGCATACATCCGAAAATGACGCACAAAACGGCGCCCAGGCCAAATATGACGCCATTTCCTTTTTTATTTTTGTCCATCCGTCTTGTTCTCCGATGTTATTTTCTGTTCACGGCATGATCGCAGTCATTGAGCCAATAAGGGTTGCTTCGCGTGTTCGCCGCCGTGAGCGGAGTGTCCGCACCGCCCGTCACGCTGACCGCATACGGACCGGTGGATGTATATCGCCAGCTCCAGGCTGCATCCTCCGTCACCTGATAGCCACCTGCCGGCAGGCTCTGAACCGTCACGCTGCCGTTTCCGACCACCATCACGTCCAGGGCCACCACAGCCGTGTTGGCATCGGTTCCTGCCACATGGAATACGAATACCTGATCCGCATCACCCGCACTGCAGCCGGTCTTGGTGATCGTGAGAGAGCCGGTATCCTCGCGCCAGTGCGCGGTATAGGTCTTGCCGCCCGGCTCGCCGTCCGGTATCGTGACTGTCATCTGCGGCGTCGTGCCGTTGGAACCGGTCCAGCCCTCGAAGACATAGCCGGCCCTGGTCGGAGCTTTTAGCGTAAACGCTTCCGTCTCGACGGTATAGCTCGTCGGATTCGCCGGAGAGACGCTGCCGCCGTCCAGATCGTAGGTAATCGTGTACTCAATCGGTTCGGTGTGGGCAACGACTTCCTTGGATTCCGTAATTTCCTGTGCCGGGAAGGTGTAGCCCGAAGGGGAAACGCCGGTCTGCGTCACGCCATTTACCTCAACGGACGTGATTTGATAGCCCTCCTCCGGTGTGAACACCATCGCCTGGCAGGTATCTGACATTCCCAGCTCCGTCTGACTGCCGTTGGTAACGGTTCCGTGACCGCCGTCAAAACTGCCCGTCACGCTGAACAGCGCGTATTCATTGACATAATCCGCGGAGGAGGTGGCGCCGCCTCTTATCATGCCGGAAGCACCTGTCAAGGTGGTCGTATAATGGGGCTTCGTCCCCTGCGTCGTTGAATAAGCACCTGTCGGTACTCCGGTAATTCTGGCCCACTCGCCGTCTCCCAGCGTCAGCGTTCCGCCCGGCAGGATCGTTCCGGTACGCTGAACCGCCCCCTGCGCATTGTAAATGGTATAGGGGCGCGCCGGCGTCGTCTGTGTTCCGAAGTTCACCGTGTAGGCAAACGTGTCGTTCGGCGGCGGAGCCGCGGAGCCTTCTGCTGTCGTCACCGTATTGCGGAGCTCGAGCGTGCCTTCCGCAATGTTGGTTTCCCAAATGGCATACAGGACAGTTTCCTCTTCAAAGGTTGCCGTATTGCCGGGCACGTATGATGTACCCGAACCATCGGACTTCGTGTTCCAGCCCTTGAAAGTAAAATGATAGGTCACGCCGGCAGACACGGCCTGCACGCTCCCGTTCATGGCGATGTTCGTTCCGTCCTTTTGCGGATTTCCCATCGTCATGGTCACGGTCGGGCCGGAACGTGAGTTCGGCAATGAAATATTTTCTACCGTGAAGCCTTCCGGAATGTTCGCATCGTAGGACACGGTAATCGCGTCCTTGGGGACCACCTGACAGTCGATGTGCCAGCCGATGCTGTAAGCCGTCAAAAGCTTCACGACGTAAGGGACGACCTTGTAGTTATTCTTATTGGCAGCCGTGATGGTCACACCGTCCGAAGCCTTGACATTTCCTCGGTTCGCGATGGCCGTCAGGAAAGCGCTAAAGTCATCATCGTCCAGGCTGATGGCGGATTTCACGAGCTCTCCGGTGCTGTCGACCAGGCCCATCGTGTTCGTGCCGTCAGCAGAATGAACGAAATACGGGTTGGTATAAATGTCTTCATCAATGATGCCGGCGCCGCTTGCCGCATAGTGGTTGGTCGTGCCGCCGATGCCGAAGCTCGATGTCGCATAATAGAAATCATTCAGATCGGATATGCCCGGCTCGCCCGGCGTACCGCCGCTGGCGTCCTTCAGAACGGAGAGATAAACCGGGTAATTGCTGTCTTCCAGAATATGCTCCAGGATGTCTTCCTCGGACATAACGATGAAAGTAATGCCAACTTCCCATCCATCAACCAGCAGCTTGCTATATACCGTTGATTGCGTTCCGACAGGGCAGTTCTCGCTAACCGTTACTCTTAAATAGTTACCGTTTGTCCAATCATAATAAGTCTGACCCCAGAAGGTCGTTGAGCTTGTTGTGACGGATTGCCATGTTGAAGACGACTTGCTGCGAGTATCATATTTCAAATTACCCGTATTTGCCGTGGCACGCCACTTTGCTTCCTGCGTTCCAATAATGATTACCCAAGTATCGTCCCTGAAAAACGTCAGCTGTGTTCCCGGCGCAACATAGAAAGTATTGTTATCCTCATAACTGATATTCGTAATCTCGCTGTCCGTGCTTCCCAGCTCGGAATTTCCGCTTACCACATAGTAAGTCGAGAAGCTGGTCGTGTCGACATAAGGATGGTTCTCTTCGTCGATACCTACCGTTCCCTCAGACAGACTGAACAGCTCGACATAGACCGTGTCCGCTTCCCCTGTGGTTTCGAAGGCAATTCCGGCCTCCTTCGGGAAGGCAGCCACTGCCGCTGCGTCACGAACCGCGATGCCCTTTCCGGCGCGGATGGCTTCCGCGGAATCCAGTATATGAATCACATGAATATAGCCTTCCTCATAAACCGGCACATCCGTAAATGTCACGCGTACCGTTCCGTTCGGCTGAATCTCGTCCCCGTTCAGTATCAGCTTGATGTCATAGGTCTTCACGGTATCAGAAGCAATCTCTGCTTTTTTTTCCGTCTCTGTTTTTGTCCCCGCATCCTTTCCTGGTGCAGACTTCTTAGGTGCAGGCTTAGCCGGCTCCTCCTGCGGTTCCGTGATTTCTTCCACGGAAAGAACGGCTCCCTTCGGGAGCTGTCCCCGGACCTTTACCGAATGATCCTCCCGGACGCACATCTCCGTGACGGGGGGCGTACTTTCCTCGGTTTCTTTGGTAACTTCCGTGCTCTCCTCGGGCGCCTTGGTGCTCGCCTCGGTTTCTTCCGTGCTCTCCTCGGGCGCCTTGGTGCTCGCCTCGATTTCTTCCGTACTTTCTGTGGACGCCTTGGTTCTCGCCGCGGTTTCTTCCGTACTTTCCGGGCGCTTCGTCAGCGCCACCGCCAGGGCACGCGTGCCTGACTCCGGTACGGCCGTCAATAGCATGACAACGCAAAGCAGCAATGACAATATTCGATTTTTCCTTTTCATCATTGACCTCCTTTGCTTTTTTGCGGTATGTCGGCCCGTCCCCTCTCAAGGTGTCTAATTGAAGGCCTCTCACTCAGTCTCGTATTATAGCACAACCGTAAAAGATATGGCAAGAGCACCCTGCATGTCATTTACGGTTGTATGTCCTTGTGTGTCCTTGGAGCTGAGACCGCAGCGGCCGCCCACGACCGTCACGGCCTCACCGTACAGAGCGGAACGAACGTCCTCATACAGAGGCTCGCCCACGGCGCCCATGGACTTGCAGCGATCCAGCACCGCGATGCGGCGCACCGTTTCCGGAAGCGCCTTTTTCAGATGAGCCGCCGAGAACGGACGGTAAAGATGTACCTGCACGAAGCCCATCTTCCTGCCCGCGGCGCAAAGCGCCCGCACGACCTCGCGGGCCGCGCCTGACACGGCGCCCATGGCAATGATCACGTCCGTCGCCTCGGGGTCGCCATAATAGTTGAACAGATGATACTCCCGTTCGCACAGGCTCTTCCGTCCCTTGGCCGACCAGGCATCTGTCAGGCCCGCCATCGGCGAGGACGGCGTGATGGGTTAGATCGCGGCGATCTCGCTTAACGGATAGGCACGGTTCGCCGCCTCATTGCCATCCATCGTCACATATTGTCTTGCCAAGTCATGTCTCCTTCACGACTGCTCGACCGGGAAGATCCAGCCGCGCTCATCCGGGAGGCGCCCCCACTGCAGGCCGGTCAGCTCATCGTAGAGCTTCTGCGTCAGGGTGCCGATCTCCCCGCCGCCCAGCACGAACTCCTCGCCGTCGTAAATCAGCTTGCCGATGGGTGAAACGACGGCGGCCGTCCCGCAGCCCCATGCCTCGCTCAAGGCGCCGCTGCGGCAGGCCTCGCCCAGCTCCTCCACGGAGATCAGGCGCTCCGTCACCCGGTAGCCCTGCTCGCGCAGCATCTGCAGGATCGAGCGGCGCGTCACGCCGGGCAGCACCGTGCCGGTCTCCAGAGTAGGCGTCACGATCTCGTCTCCGAAGCGGAACATGACGTTCATGCTGCCGACCTCCTCGATGTATTTCTGGTTCACGCCGTCCAGCCAGAGCACCTGAGAAATGCCCTTTTTCTCGGCCCGCAAGGTCGCGCGCTGGGACGCCGCGTAATTGCCGCCGAACTTCGCGTAGCCGGTGCCGCCGCGAACGGTACGCGCATCGTGATTCTCAATGGCGATGGTCACGGGCCTTAAACCTTCCTTATAGTAACAGGCCACCGGTGAAAGCATGATCATGAACAGGCAGTGGTCGTAACAGTGCAGCGAGACGTCCGGCTCGACCGACATCAGCACGGGCCGGATATAGAGCGAATAGCCCTCCTCGACTGGAACCCAATCGCGATCCACGTCGACCAGCGCCCGGATGGCCTGCAGGGCATCCGCCGGATCGATCTGCGGCAGGCCGATGCGCTCCGCCGAATTGTTCAGCCGTTCGATGTTGCAGTCAGGCCGAAAAAGCTGTACCTCCCCGTCCGCACGGCGATAGGCCTTGAGCCCCTCGAAGACCGACATGGCATAATGAAATACCGCGGCGCTGGGGTCGATGCTCAGGGGGCCGTAGGGAACGATGCGGGCATCGTGCCAACCCTTTTCCGGCAGATAGTCCATCAGGAACATGTGATCCGAAAAGGCGCGTCCGAAAGCCACCTTGCTCATGTCCGGCTTCGCCTTCGGAGCCGTCGTTTTTTTCACTCGAATATTTAACATCTTACTGTCCTTTCCCGGTGTCGATACTCACCGCATTCACGAGTCCGAAGCGTTTTGCCGCTTCCTCCCGCATCTTATACTTCAAGACCTTGCCCGCCGCATTCATCGGGAAGGCATCGGTGAAGTCAATATATTTCGGAACCTTGTGCCTGGCCATGTGCGGCGCGATGTAGTCATTCATCTCCGCCGCGCTCATCGTCTCGCCCTCCCTCAGGATGATCGCCGCGAGCGCCTCTTCCCCGTACTTCTTGTCCGGCATGCCGATGACCTGCACGTCCTTTACCTTCGGATGCGTGTAAATGAACGCCTCGATCTCCTTGGGATAAAGGTTTTTCCCGCCCCGAAAACAGAATGCCCCGTCCGAGGCAGGGAATCTTCCCTCCGTACGGGGCATCATATATTTACTGCTTGGCGGAAATCCGGCCTTTATCAGCCATTGATATTCCAGTCTGCGTTCAGCTTATTCATTGCCTTGAACAGCTTATGGCCATAGATGAACGGTCCGACCAGGATCAGACAGCCCCAGAAGCCCCAGCCCCAATAGGTTTTCCTGCTGAACTTGTAATCAATACCGCGGCGCTTCAGTTCGTTGCCGATTCTGTCGCAGAAACGTGCCTGCCAGATCCAGTTCGCGATCGGAACACCCGATGCAAAGGAGGCATGCATGGTCTTCTTCCCGTCGTAGCGGGAGCAGACCATATTGATCTCAACGGAAATTTGAGAGATCTGGATCACGGCATAAATGCCCAAAGTAACGATCGTCAGCAGGATGAATTTGCCGAGTCCGCGGTTGGTCTTCAGCCGATAAACATAAGGATAGGGAACAGCGGCAGGCTGCTCGGGAGCGGCGTAAGCAGGCTGAGGCGGGGCGGCATATACAGGCTGCTCATAATTACCGTAAACAGGCTGGCCGGGAGCCGTATAGGCAGGCTGCTCGTAATTGCCGTAAACGGGCTGTTCGGGAGCGGCTGCATAAACAGGCTGCTCGGGAGCGGCTGCATAAACAGGCTGCTCGGAAGCGGCTGCGTAAACGGGCTGTTCGGGAGCGGCGTAAGCAGGCTGCTCGGGAGCCATCTCAGGCTGACGGGTACCGCACTCAAAACAGAACAACGTGCCGTCAGGAAGTTCCGTACCGCATTGGATACATTTCATACAGTTCACCTCTCTAGTATAGAATTTGCTTATTTAAGAAATCCGAGTTTGCAGATGATAGGGGGTTCTTTTGCCTGACCCTTGCAGATCTGGAAGAAGCAGATGATCTTCACGATTCCCAGCGCAAGCAGTGCCAAACCTGCCGCAATGGGAACGATAACGGTCCAGATCAAAAGGACAGCAACAAGACCGAGAAGGATGCTGACCACGGTGATCTTTAAAGACTGTCGCACATGGAAGCCGGCATAGGGTGAAGTATTCGCAGCCAGCAAGGCGATCACGACACCGACCGGGCCGAGCAGATAGACCAGCATACTGATGACCTTATTATCGGAAATATCCTTTTCGTCAAATTCCGAAGTATGGTCAGTCGAATCAGCCTGCTGAGGGGCAGTATACACAGGTGCGCCGTAAACGGGAGCCCCCTGCGGAGCAGACTGCCTGGCTGCATTCTGCGTTTCAAAATCGTAGCCGCAATTCGTACAGAAGCGGGAACCATCTTCCACCTGACCGCTGCAGACGGGACATGTTTTCATTTTTTGTCTCCTTTCAGAATAGATCTCTATGTCTTGAATAATCCAAAGACCCTGGCTACAGAATATATCCAAATACTGTCCTGTGTCAATCGGAACTTTTGTTTTTTTCCCTCTTTACGGCGAAGAGTCCGGCAGATCATCCATGCCGTTCCTCCCCGGCGGCGAAGCTTTTTCATAATCTTGATTTTTCCTGAAAACACCTCTTGACTTTTCCGTAAGTCTGCACTATACTACGCAAGGCTTCGCAGGAGACCGACATGCAGATGTGGCGGAATTGGCATACGCGCATGATTCAGGTTCATGTCCATGTACTTGGGTGCGGGTTCAAGTCCCGCCATCTGCACTTCAAATCACTGTCACCGGGCTGACGGTTTTGCGGGTAGGTTCATCCCGCAGGATCCGGGAGAAACCGCAGGATTTTGTTCCTGCGGCTTTTTCTTTACTTCCGAAGACTTTCCGGTGCATGCCAGATAATGATACTATCCTCTTTAGGGCATGCATACCCTTAAAACAGCTAAAATAATGCCCGCAGCACAATATACGGCCGCATTTCCGGCCGAAGAAGGAGAAATATGGACTTTTTATCGGATGCCTCCCTGGAAGAGGGTTTTGAGTATTTTTACGTGGAACGGGAAGATTTTAAGGCTGCCATGCGTGAACGCCTGCATGAACTCCGGGAAGACAGCGGGATCTGTGAATTTTGGAAACGCGCACGGCTGGCTCTTTGGGGAGGAGAATATCCGGATACTGCCGCACCGGGAGCCGAGGCCGAGAAGCTCTATGCGCCTTTGGCCGTGCGGAGATTCAGTTATCTCTTCCTGCTGACCGCAAAAGAAATTCACAGACAAAAGTCCGCAGCCCATCATTTTCGGGAAGACGAAGACCGTTTCAGCCGCGAAAGGATAGGCAAACGGTCCCAGTCCAACTGGTATCACGGGCATGACAATATAGGGGAAGAGGAATTTCTGTGGCTGGCCGAAATGATGAACGCAAATCAGATCTTTTGCGGCAGCATGATCCTGCACCGGAAAAGTCCCGAACTGATCCATATCCATATCGCCGGCAAAGCGGATATTTCTCACAGTGCCATGGTCTCCAACTTCCGGATGATGCCCAAAGTGCTGGAAGAACATTTCGGCATCATGGGAAGCTTCAGAGTACATGCTTCTTCCTGGCTTCTTTCCCCCGAAGTACAGGCCCTCCTGCAGCCCGGTTCGCATATTCTGGAACTGGCATCCTTCTTTGACTGCAGACCTGCCGGCGAATGCCTTTCCGGCCTGCGGGAGAATGTCTTCCATGTCGGGGAAAATGTGCCCGTAACGGACTATCCCGAAAACAGTTCTCTCCAGCGCAGCATCAAGCAGGCCCTTCTGGACGGAACCGTTTTCCATGAGGGCGCAGGCTATCTGAGGGAAGAATACTGCACAAAGGTCCCGTAAAGATCGGAAAGAAAAGGCGCCGTCCGCGGCTTACGCAGCCCCGCCGGAAAGAAATTCATCACGGCCCCCGCGGTCCATACGAGCACTTTGGCATACTCTCCGGCCGAAAGTATGCCGCCCCCAAAAAATAACCCAAAAAATAACTTGCAGATTTTTCCAAAATTCCGCTTGACAATCCTGCCTGTTTCGGTTATGATGACCAGGCTTTCATAAGAAAGACCTGCAGATGTGGCGGAATTGGCATACGCGCATGATTCAGGTTCATGTCCATGTACTTGGGTGCGGGTTCAAGTCCCGCCATCTGCATCCAGCCAAGCATATCCGGATCTTAACCCATGGGGTGACAGATTCGGATATGTTCTTTTTTGCGGACTTTGCGGCCGTTTCTCTCTCCCGCACCGTCACGCAACCACAAGGAGGTACGTCATGTCAGAAGAAAATCAAGTTTTACAAAAGCCCGAAGAAAACAAAATGGGCGTGATGCCCGTCAGAAAGCTGCTGTTTTCCATGGCAGTCCCGATGATGGTTTCCATGCTTTTTCAGGCACTTTACAACATTGTAGACAGTATTTTCGTTTCCAAACTGAATCAGGACGCCATGAACGCGGTCAGCCTCTCCTTCCCGATCCAGACGCTCCTCATCGCGTTCAGTACCGGTACGGGCGTGGGTATGAATGCCCTGCTCTCCCGCTCTCTGGGCGAAAAGAAATACAAAAGAGCCAACCGCACGGCAAACACGGGCATTTTCCTGTATCTCTGCATGGCTGTCCTTTTTTCCGTGATCGGATGGGGCTTCGGCCGGAAATATTTTGAGATCCAGACGTCCAATCCCGCCATCATCGCATACGGCGGCGATTATCTGCATATCTGCATCGGTATCGGCTTCTTCCTGTTCGGACAGATGTGCTTCGAAAGACTGCTGCAGTCTACCGGACGGACCGACCTTGCCATGATCCCGCAGGTCGTCGGTGCCGTCACCAATATGATTCTGGACCCGGTATTCATCTTCGGTCTGCTGGGAGCCCCGCGCCTGGAAGTCATGGGCGCCGCCGTCGCGACCGTCATCGGTCAGGGACTGGCAACGCTTGTCGGCCTGTACCTGAACCTGAAAAAGAACAAGGAGATCCGGCTGAGCGTCCGTGAGATCCGCCCGAACCGCAAGATCATCGCCATGATCTATAAGATCGGCCTTCCCTCCATCCTGATGCAGTCCATCGGTTCCGTAATGAATTTCTTCATGAACCAGATCCTGATCGGTTTCACGGAAGCCGCAACCGCCGTATTCGGCGCATATTACAAGCTGCAGAGCTTCATCTTCATGCCCATCTTCGGCCTGAACAACGCGATGATCCCGATCATCTCCTACAACTACGGCGCCGGGAAGCCGGACCGCGTAAAAAAGGTTTTCAAGCTGACCGTGCTCACCGCCGTGACGATCATGTCCGTCGGAACGCTGCTTTTTGAGACCATTCCGGGAATCTTGATCGGCATCTTCTCCCCCTCCGATGAAATGCTTTCCATCGGCAGAACGGCCCTGCGCATCATCGGCTCGCATTTCCCGCTGGCAGGCTTCAGCATCATCGCCGTTTCCGTCTGCCAGGCTATCGGCAATCCGTTCCACTCGCTGATCAATTCGATCTGCAGACAGCTCATCGTTCTTCTTCCCGCAGCCTATCTCCTCTCTCTGACCGGAAAGCTGAATCTCGTATGGCTTGCCTTCCCGATCGCCGAAATATTCAGTATCATATTGAGCTTTTTCTTCCTGCGCAGCACCTTCCGGAAGCTGGCGGATCTGAAAGCCGGGTAACGTTTTTCCGGTCCCTGACCGGCACGTTTTGTCCTAAATCTCCGATATGTCCGCTGAATGAAGTCATATCCGCCCCGCGATCCGCGGAATAAAACATACAAAAGCGCCCCGCATCCTGTTTGAGAATGCGGGGCGTTTCTGCAGCTGCGCAGATATAACTGCCTTCCGAAATATGGAGCTGAGGGGAATCGAACCCCTGTCCGAAAGCCTATCCCTCCAAGGTACTACCATCATAGTTTGTGTTTTTTCATTCCCTCCGCCGGGCGCCCGCAAACAGGCTCAGGGCATCAGTAGCTTCATTTATTCTTTTTCAGCCGCAAAGCTTAAGCCGAAAAGTGCCCCACCCTTCATGATGCCGGTATCCGGAGCAGCAGGATTCCCCGGGCCGACAGCCGCCTAATCAGGCAGCAAACGCGTACTGTTTGTCAGCGTTTATATTTAGGTTCCGTTTTTTTTCGCAGCCACGGTCTGCGGATGGCACCTCAGACTTCAAAACCCCCGTCGAAACCAGTACAACCCCCGGTTTGTGGGGCGCCTTAAGCGCATGGTTACTATACACCATTCCGGTCAAAAAGTCAAATCGTTCATTCCAGGCCCAGTGCCTGCTTGGCCAGCCTGTCGGCAAGTTCATTTCCCACGACGCCGCTGTGGCCCGGCACCTTCGAAAACCGCACCGAAAGCCGCCCCGCCAGACTGTCGCAAAACGCCTTATAGGCTTTGGTACCGGTCTTGTTGGTCTTCCATTCGCCTCTTGCCCAGCATCCGATGCCGGCATAGTCATGATAAATGATCAATTCCTCCGCCCCTTTTTCCAGGGCAAAGCGCATGGCCGCCATCGCACCGGCCAGTTCTCCGGCCACATTATGCATGGCCGACAGTTCCTCGTCGGCGGGAAATTTTTCCGAAAGCAAAAATTCTTCTCCGCCGAAGCTGACAGCCGCGCCGTACGAATATTCCCCGGTCCGGATGTTATAGCTGCCGTCCACATAGGCTTCCATGAGCAGGCCGGAGGGAGCATCTTCCGCCGTTCGTGCCGGATCCTGTGAAGCCGTATCCAGATAACTCTGCGCCTCCGCACGGGTCAGAAAGCTCTTAAAGATCGCGCCTGAAAAACCGTTCACCTGCGCTGAGCAGGCAGGCCAGCTGTCATAGATCCCCGGTTCCCTGCCGACACGCACCGCATAATACTTGATCTCACTCATGCTGTTTCTCCGCGTCACCGATTTCCGCCGCAGACGCTTCTGCCTCTCCGTCCGGCGATCCGGCTTCCGCACCTTCATCTGACGGCCCGGCCTCTGCAGCATCATCTGACGGCCCGGCTTCCGCAGCATCATCCTGCGCCTCGGCCTCCGCAGCGTCATTCTGCGTTCCGGCTTCCTGTGCGGAAGCGGCATTCTTCCTCTGCTTTGCCTGCATCGTGATCAGACCGACGCCCATTACCGCCACAAAGGCAAGCAAAGCCCCGATGATCGCGACAAAATATTTCGGCTCGATCTCCTTCAGGAAAGACAGCTTGTCATGTGCCGTTTCGGATTCCTGCGGCTCAGCGGCTTTCTCACTGCTGCTTTCCGCCGGACTCATTTCGGACGAGGCAGCGGAGGATTTTTCCGGCGATGTCACTTCCGTCGGTTCCGCAGACTCTGCCGTATTTTCCGTCGGCTCAGGCTCAGAAGGCTCCGCCGGTTCCGAAGGCTGAACGATCGGCAGTTCTCCGATTACGAACTGGTACCGCTGCAGCGTTTTTTCGGCGCAGTCGTACAGATACAGGCCCTCATAATCGCTTGCCTCATTGACCCCGTAAAGGAGATAATGCGTATATCCTTCCACATTGAGAGGAGCAATGGCCTCGAAGGGCGCTCCGTTCTCATCCTGCAAAGTAACTATATCGTAGCCGTAAGGGACGGCCACCGAAGTCGGAATATCCAACAGCTTCAGGCTGACCCCGTGCCCGTTCATATAAACACCGTCCGGCACGGAAGGCTCTGTGGGCTCCGATGTCGGCTCCGACGTAGGTTCCTCTATCGGCGCCGGCCGCACGATCTCGATCACATATACGTTCATGTGGATGCCGTCTTCGGCCGTTACAGCGAGCTTCAGAGTCGTTGTCCCTACATTGAGCTTTCTGTAATTGCCGCCGATCTCCACTCTGGCCCCGTCGGACGCCGTATAATTCAGCGCGACCGCCGTCGTATCTGCGGACACCGAGAGTACATATTCACCGATGCCGGGATGGAAAGCGGGGCTCAGTGTGCCGGGCTGGATGGTCAGGGATTTCAAAAAGGCTTCATCCGAATAACTCGGCAGGGGATCGACCGTCACGGTAGAAGTTCCCAGGTGCGTTACGGAAGTCTCATCACCTGCGAAATCCGTAATGATCGCATTCTGGATACCGATCACGGTCGCACCGATCTTTTTCGCACGGAACCGCAGCGCATAGCTGAAATGAGCGACACCCGCCCCGGCATAATCGAAAATGCGGATCACTCCGGGTGTCTCGCTGAGTACTTCCTTATTGGCACCGCCGTCGCAGCCCACATAAGTCAGATAATCCGTATCGTAATACAGACGGAGATCCAGACCGGATACCTCGGGCGTGATATCGACACTCACGGAAACCTCTCCGCCGACAAAGCAATGCGGGTCCGAAAAGTAGACGGCACTTTCGGCAGCCTGAGTGGGATCCGCGCAAAACAGAACCGCCATGATGACCGAAACAGTACAAATAAGCCATTTTACGTACTTCATATTGCTCTCCTTTCCGAGTTTCCGCTCTATTGAGGTATCGCAGCCACATCCAGGTTGTGGTTGCGGATCTTGATCATATCCGAAAGATTGACCTTGCCGTCCCGGTTCACATCACCCGCAATGCAGAAAATATTCTGCAACAATGCGGTCTCGAGATTATGATTGCGGACCTTGATCATATCGGACAGGTTGATTTTTCCGTCTCCGTTGACATCCCCGTAGATAAGCACCGTCAGCACCGCAAATTCGCGGCCCTGCAGGTCCGTGATGCGTATCACATCGCCCGTCCCGGCGGCTTTATCTCCGGCCTTTGCGCTGCCGGAGGCATCTGACAGTACGATGACCGCGTTATCCGATATTCCCAACGCATTTACGACTGCCTGCAGGGACACTCCGGGCGCAATGCCCGTAATATGCCCGCCGCTGACCGGCAAAGCGGGATGCATGGTCACAGGCGTCTCTGTCGGGGTATCCGGCCCCGCGGCCGGCTCACTGCTGCCCGGCTCGGATGCAGGTTCGCTGCTGCCCGGTTCCGACGAAGGCTCGCTGCTGCCCGGCTCCGACGAAGGCTCGGTCGCCCCCGGCTCCGTAGGTCCGACCGGGTCGGAACCTTGTCCCGGCTCCCGGTAGATACTGACATAATATTCGCGGACATCGCCGTTTTTCGCCGTGACCTTCAAAGTAAGCTCCAGAATCCCTTCCGGAAGCTCATATTCACCGGTCCCTTCGACGGAGGCGGATGCATCCAGCGGTGCTGCATTCAGCCGGACGGAAGACACGGAATTCGGCAGAGAAAGCGAATACAGGGTCGTGTCGATATCGAACATCGGCAGCAGCTGCACATTTTCGGCAGTTCCCGCCAGGATATCCACCCCGATTTCCTTCAGCTTATTGTTCGGTGAGCCGTCCCGGGTCGGGCAGGGGCACGGAGAAGAAGGCATGCTGCTGTAAATCGGGATATCAAACAGAAGGACCGACTGGCGCATGCTTTCCGTATAGGCCTGCGACATCGCATTGGCCTCCGAATAGGCGGCCTTGACATTGCTCATATACTGGTGACGGAACAGAGAATAATAACTGCTCTTGATCACGTTGAATTTCTTGTAATATAAAGAGTTTTGACACTTGGATATATAGTTCTTGCCGAAGGTCTGGGCACCGCCCATAATGGCTTTCACGCGGGAATTCCAGGGTCTGCCGTAGCTGACCGCCCCCGTACCGCTGCCCGCCGCATACCATAGGCCGTGTTCGATGGCGGTATATTCGGCCGTTTTATTCGCACTGATATTGTAATAATTAAAATAGCCGGGGAATTTCGAATTCGTCCCGCTGATACTGTCGCTGGCACCTTTGGTACCCATTTCCTGGATCATCATGGCCGCCAGATAATAAGGGCTGACGCCGCTTTCGCGCCCCGCCTCATAAATGACATCGGTATAACGGTATGTTTTTCCGTCCACATCCGTAAAGGAGCCCTCTAAGAAGGTCCCCTTCACCAGCTGCTGCAGCCCTTCCATGCTCTGGGCGGAATATTTCTGATCCAGGAACATGAAAGCATAGGTCTCATCCAGGAAATTGCGCGGATCCAGATAATACGCAACCAATTCATCGGAAGCGATCACCCAGCTGCCGGAATCCCATCCGGTGATCCATTCGGAGCTGTACCAGTCATAAGCGTTCTTTTTGGTGGATTTCCAGGAGGAAATGCTGCTGCCGTGGATCAGGTTCAGTCCCATATAATGCGGCGGATTGGCTTCCTCACTGAGGACATAGCTCCAGCTGAGGCCGGTATCGTGCGGCAGGAAGACCCAGCTGGGATATTGCGCATGCAGCTTCTCCAGATACGGGATATAGCTCTCCGGAAAGCCCAAAAGCCGCAGATATACCGCGTAGCAGTCTTCTCCCTCGGCGACCGTTCTGGTCCTCAGATAGATATCCCGCAGATACCCGGAAGTTCCGTCGGCCAGCTCCACGGGATACCAAAGCGTATCCTGGGAACCGCTGACGGTCTCACCCGTTACCAGCACGACGGCATTCGTCTGCAGGATGCAGACGATATCATTTTCCACACCGGGGCCGCTGCGCAGATTCAGTTCATCGGCCTCCACGACGCCGAGCGTCAAAGGCAGTTCACGGCTTTCAAAAGAAAAAGGCGAATACTCCGCATAACCCGGTTCGGTCGGTTCAGGCTCGGAGGCCGAGGAAGGGTCATCGGCGGAGCTGCCGTCCGAAGAACTCACTTCGGAAGAGTCCGGCTCGGTACCTGCGAGGGTATCGTCTTCCGCGGCGGATCCTTCGGCAGGGTCGGAAACAGCGATACTGTTCTCCGTGGGATCGGCCTCCGAAGAGACAGCCCTTTCCCCGCTGATCTCCGCCGGAACGATGACCGTTTCCGTACCCGGATATTCTTCTGTCAGACCGGCTGCGGAGCTGCGCACAAAGACGCAAAGCAGACACACAAAAGCCAGCACCGATCTGAGACCGCTGCTGACCTTCTTTCTTATGCGATAATCTGCCTGATTCTTAAAAATCATGACGGGTATTCAGAGATAAATACTTCCTAAAAGCTCCTGAAAAGCACAGTCCGGCATGAAGCCGGGCTGCTGAAATCATCTGCCGCAGGACCGTATCACGGCCGCGGCAAACCGGATATTCAGGCCTCCGTACCGGGTTTTTCGATCTGGACGATGGCTTCCTTCTGCATGGGGATGCGGCAGTTCTTGTTGCTGCCGAACTCAACGATGACCGTATCTTCGGACATATCGATGATCACGCCGTAAAAACCTGCCGTGGTCATAACGCTGTCGCCGACAGCCATCGCGCTCATCAGAGCTTCCTTTTCCTTGCGCTGCTTCTTCTGAGGCTTGATCATCAGGAAGTAGATCATAGCGCCGATCAGGACGATGTAGATGAGCAGGCCAATGCCGCCACCGCCGCTCAGAAGACCGCCGCCGGCAGCATCACCTTCGGCTGCAGCGATTAAGAATAATGTGTTCATGTGGAACCCTCCCGGTGCAAATGTGCACGTTTCTGTTAAAATCCTCACTCCTGCGGGCCGTCGCTCATCTTCTGCAGCTTATCTTTCTTGTAGGCTGCAAAGCATCCGGCGTCCAGGCTGCTGCGGATCTCACTCATCATTGTATTATAAAACCAGAGATTATGCAAGACACAAAGTCGCATTCCGAGCATTTCCCCCGCCTTCAGTAAATGGCGGATATACCCGCGCGAGTAGCGGCGGCAGACAGGGCAGCCGCAGCCTTCCTCGATCGGCCGAGTATCACGCTCGTATTTTGCATTGAACAGATTCAGCTTGCCGAAATTCGTATATACATGGCCGTGACGTCCGTTGCGGCTGGGATAGACGCAGTCAAAAAAGTCCACGCCGCGCTCCACGCCCTCCAGGATGTTGGCCGGTGTTCCGACGCCCATCAGGTAGGTCGGCTTGTTCTGCGGCAGATGCGGCACGGTCACATCCAGGATATGATACATTTCCTCGTGACTTTCCCCGACAGCCAGCCCGCCGACCGCGTAGCCGGGAAGATCCAGCTCAGAGATCTCATCGGCATGGCGGATGCGCACCTCATCGAAGGTGGAGCCCTGATTGATGCCGAACAGCAGCTGCTCGCGGTTGATGGTATCCTCCAGCGAATTCAGGCGCTCCATTTCGGCCTTGCAGCGCTTGAGCCAGCGGGTCGTGCGGTCCACGCTCTTCTCCACATAATCGAGGGGCGAAGGATTCGAAATGCACTCGTCAAAGGCCATCGCGATGGTCGAGGCAAGATTTGACTGGATCCGCATGCTCTCTTCCGGCCCGATAAACAGAGCCCGCCCGTCGATATGGGAATGGAAACTGACGCCCTCTTCCTTGATCTTCCGGAGCCCGGCCAGAGAAAACACCTGAAAGCCGCCGGAATCCGTCAGAATGGGCCTGTGCCAATCCATGAAGCGGTGCAGACCTCCCATGGCTTTCACCACTTCATCTCCGGGACGCACATGCAGATGATATGTATTGGAAAGCTCGACCTGGCAGCCGATATTTTCCAGATCCTCCGTGGAGACGGCCCCTTTGATGGCCGCCACGGTTCCGACATTCATAAACACCGGCGTTTCCACGGTCCCGTGGGCCGTTTCAAAGCAGCCGCGCTTCGCACGTCCCTCGGTTTTCAGTAAAGTATATTTTGCCATTTTTGTCTCCCTGTTCCGTCTCCGCCGCATTTTCGGTCCGAATGATCCTCCCGCAAACGGGCGCAGACGCTGTATTTTACCACAAACCGCCGTCCCCGGCAAGCCCGGAGCGTGCATTTCCGGCCGAAACGGCTTCTGAGTAAATTCCCAAAGTAAATCCCACAGTAGGAATTAAAGTTGGATTTACTCTAGGAAACTTTTCGCCGTAGGATTTACCTTGGGAAATCATCCCATATTTCTTTTTACGGAGGTACAATCCTATGACAAACAAATCCAACCCCAAAAAGAACAAGCACCTCACTTCTGAAGACCGTACTGAAATTCAGGAATGT
>JAZLHR010000033.1:0-13666 GCA_045616945.1 Lachnospiraceae bacterium
CGCAGGATCAGATTCAGGCTGAAGGCGATTACGCACAGCACCAGGTAGCAGCCGGTAGCGGAAAAATAATCCCGCAGCTTCAGGCCGCAGTTCCCGGTAGCGATCAAAAACATCCCCAGGAAGACCAGCGACAAATGCCAGGAGAAGGAATGCAGCGTCAGGGCCAGATAATCGGAGATCATGCCGGAAGGCTCCAGATATGCCGCGATCCCGCCGAGCATATTGTAATATACCAGGAAATAGTACATGCCCTTCTGCAGCCGCCCCGGCTTCAGCAGCGGAGCGATCAGACACAGATACATGGGAACGCTGCAAAGCTGGAACGGGAAGACCCACCAGGGGTACTCTCCCTCTCCGATATAAAAGTAGTAAAAGCACTGCTTGTAAACTTCAATAAACAGCAGGAACAGCCCTACCGAAAAGACGACTCTCCGGCAGCCGCGCTCACTGATATTGCGCAGCCTGTAAGCCGCAAACGCGCTGAGCATGAAGCCGAAAAAGAAGAAGGCCAAATGGAAGCTGCCATAGGGCTTGGGCGGTTCCATCATCCAGGCGGTCTCCGCCATTATTTTCGTAAAAAATGAATCGATCATATTCTCACTCTTTATCTGTTTTTTCCGTCGCAGGGCCCGCAGCGGACAGCTGCTCGCGCAGGGATCTGCGCTTTTTCTCGCGGGTCAGCTCCATCAGCCCCAGTCTGGTAAAGCCCTCAACATGCACGGGAACGGGATCCTCCGCAGCAGCAGCCTGCAGACAGCTGCGCACGGCTTCCCGGTCCTCTTCCCGGCTCATATTGATAAAATCGATCACGATCATCCCCGAGATATTCCTGAGACGCAGCTGCGCCGCAGCTTCCCTCGCCGCTTCGAGATTGGTCTCCGTCACATTTCTTTCAAAGTCCCCGCAGCTGCTTTTTCCGGTATTGACATCGATCACCGTCAGCGCTTCGGTACAGTCGATCACCAAATATCCGCCCGATCTCAGCCAGACGCGGCGGCCGGAAGCTTTTTCCAGCGCCGTTTCCAGTGAATAGAGCTTAGCCAGAGGCAGGGAAGCATTCTCATATAAACGCAGCGGAAGCGAAATATTTTCCGCCTCGCAGAAAGAGACCGCATCCGCATATAAAGCCGCGTCATCCGTGACCCACTCTTCGATCTCTCCGCCGCGCGCATCCCGCAGCGCGGTCAGGGCCGCAGAGGCCGCGCTCCGCAGCTTCGTCCCTGGGAGCCGGTGCTGAGCCGCACCGTACACCTTCTGACGGGCGGCCGTCAGACTGTCGGCCTCCTGCAGCAGTTCCGTTTCGGATGCCTCGCCGCCGTTAGTACGGACGATCCATCCGAACGCTTCCGCACGGTCCGCCAGCAGCAGACGCAGCCGCTCCCGTTCGGCATCCCCGGAGATCTTCCGGGACACAAATACGCCCTTTCTTTTCTCTTCCAGTACCAGAAAGCGTCCCGGAAAGCTCAGATACCGGCTGACCGAAGGCAGCTTCGTCTTGACGGCATCCTGAATCAGCTGCACGGGAAAGATCTCGCCCGGGCGCGGCCTATCTTCCTCCCGGTACGGGCAAAATGCGTTTTCACCCGGAGCGAGCTCCACAAAGGCAGCCGAGGTCCCGGGGCTGACCTGCATCACCCGGCCCAGAAAAATATCCCCGACCTGACGCTGAACGCCTTCCGGTTCGTAGCACAGTTCCAGGACTTTCCTGCCGCGCATCCGAGCCTGCAGGATCCCATCCCGGCAGCGAACTGCCAAAAGCTTATCCACGATCGTTTTCCTTTCCGCAGGCAGAAAAATCACCCAGCGAACTTCCGTCTGCCCGCAGCAGATCCAGCCGGCGCACCAGCCAGCCGCTGCGTTCGTAGCTTTGGCCCGCACGGCCGAGCAGCACTTCCATGAACAGATCCGGGCTCAGGTTCGCCATGCTGCCGGCGGAAAGCTCTGCCGTCAAATCCTTCCCGTTCCATACGGCCCGGTAAATCAGCGGACGGATATCCGTTTCCGCTTCCTTCGTTTTTGTTTTTTTCATAATGACCAAAGTCTTTTCCGCGAGCAGACTGCCGACAGCCTTACCGAGCATCCTATCGGTCTCCGGACTGTTTTCACGGGGCGTAAACCGATATACGGCCCGACCGACCGTAGCCATCGCGTTCCCTGCCTTTTCCGGAAGCAGGCTCACCTGATAAACCGGCAGATTTTCCGCCGTAGCAGCCTGCAGGCGCTGCAGTATTTCCCGGGGCGGGATATCCGCCTCCAAAGAGGCATCCAGATACTCCCCTTCCGAGGTCATCCCCAGTCCGAGCGGCATCGCGATGCTCATGATCGGATGCGGGCTGAAGCCCTGCGAAAAACTCATAGGAAGTCCTGCCCGACGGAATATCTTCTGAAACGTCCGCAGCACATCCAGATGACCGATGAACTGCAGCATCCCTTCCTTGCCGAAGCGCACACGAATATTCATATTGTTCATGCCTCCGTCCCGCGTTCTTCCCGGCAGATGCCGCAGCCGTAGCTCCCGGCGCCGCATCCGCTGCACTGCACGCGGCAATTCGGCGTCACTTCACCGCGCATCGCCCGCTCCCATTCACGCCGCAGGAAAGCCTTCGTCACGCCGATATCGATGAAATCCCAAGGGAAAAGTTCATTTTCACCGCGTTCGCGCAGCGTATAGAAATCCGGATCTGCGCCGGTTTCCGCAAAAGCCTGCTGCCACAGATCATCACGGTAATAGTCGCTCCAGGCATCGAACAGGCAGCCCAGCTCATACGCACGCAGGATGGCAGCACCGACCCTGCGGTCGCCTCTGGCCAGGATCCCTTCGAGCAGGGTCACATCCGCATCGTGGTACTGGAAATGCAGCACCTTGTTGTTCAGCTGAGAACGGAAGGCGTCCTTCACGCGGTAGGCCCGGGCCAGATATTCCTCCGGCTTTTCCATGGCCGCCCACTCAAAGGGCGTAAAGGGCTTGGGTACAAAGAAGGCGCAGCTGGCACTGATCTGTACCTTTCCCTGGCGTTCTTCCTTGGGAATTTCTTCATAGAACAGCTTGGCCATCCGCTCGCAAAGCTCCGCGATGCCCATACGGTCCTCCTCCGTTTCCGTCGGCAGACCCATCATAAAATACAGCTTCACCTTGGTCCAGCCGCCGTGGAAAGCCGCTGCGGCACCGCGCATGATATCTTCTTCGGTCAGACCCTTGTTGATCACGTTCCTGAGCCGCTGCGTGCCGGCCTCGGGCGCGAAGGTCAGACTGCTCTTCTTCACGTCCTGCACCTTCTGCATCACATCCAGCGAAAATGCATCGATCCGCAGAGAAGGCAGCGAAATATTGACGTGCCGGCGGTCACATTCATCGATCAGATCGCTGAGCAGCGGTTCCAGACCGGTATAGTCGCTCGAACTGAGCGAGCTCAGGGATATTTCGTCATAGCCGCTGCCGTCCAGCATCGTCCGGGCCAGCTTCTGCAGCCCCTCCGCCTTCTTTTCGCGCAGAGGGCGGTAAATCATCCCCGCCTGGCAGAAACGACAGCCGCGGATGCAGCCGCGCATCACTTCCAGCGTCACGCGGTCCTGCACGGCCTTGACATAGGGCACCAAAGGCTTTTCGGGATAGACACTCCCGTCCAATTCCTTCACGAGGACGCGGCGGACTTTGGCCGGAGCCTCCGCACAAAGGGGCGTAAAGGCAGCCAGCGTCCCGTCCTCACGGTAAGACGCCTCATACAGGGAAGGCACATATATGCCCTCTATGCCCGCCGCTGCCCGCAGGAAAGCCTTCCTGTCCATACCGGCTTTCCGGCAGGCCTTGTACAGGTCCAGCAGCGCATCATAAACGACTTCGCCCTCTCCGATATAAAACAGGTCGAAGAAATCCGCCAGAGGCTCCGGATTATAGCTGCACGGCCCACCGCCGATAACGATCGGGTCTCCGTCTGCCCGGTCTTCCGCCTTCAGCGGGATCCCCGACAGATCCAGTATCTGCAGCACATTGGTATAGCACATCTCATATTGCAGCGTGATGCCGAGAAAATCGAATTGTTTCACCGGGTCCTGCGATTCCAGACAGAACAGCGGGATATGCTGCTCCCGCATGATCCTGTCCAGATCCGGCCAGGGCGAATAGACCCGCTCGCACCAGGTATCCCCGCGGCGGTTGAAAAGCTCATATAAGATCTGGATGCCCAGGTGAGACATACCGATCTCGTAGACATCCGGAAAGCACATGGCAAAGCGGATATCCACCTTTGCAGGATCCTTTATCACGGAATTGAGTTCTCCGCCGATGTACCTGGCAGGCTTTTCGACCTGATTCAGGATCGCATCGGATAATGCCGATTTTTTCATAACAGTTTCCCTTTTCTATACTTCCCGCGCATCCAGGTCCTTCTGAAGCATCGTCAGATACGGGACCGGATTGCCGCAGGTTTCCTTTAACAGATACGTGCGGTCGATTTCTTCATAACGAAAGCTTTTTCTGCCGCCGCCCTCTGCCCGCTGCCAGAAACGCAGAACATCGCGGAAGGGCACGTAATAGCACTCCTCCCGCTGCGTAAAATACAGCAAAATGAAAGAAATGCCCTTCTGCGCCTCAAATTCTTTCATGAACTGCACCTGGTGCGCGTGAATATTCTGTAAGGGCACGGTATCCGTGCCGCATTCCTTCGCATCGAAGCAGACGGGGATCCCCTGTACCGCACCGATATAGTCCACGGTGCTCTTCTGGTCAAAATACGCCAGCGTGATATGCCGCGTTTCTTTTTCGATCGTGATCGGCGTGATCGGGGTAGGGACCTTCTGGATCAGGGCCAATCCGTCCTCTCTGTAGCGGTCATTTGCCAGATTGACCATTTCTTCCAGCATGGACCCGCGAAGTCCGTGATTACTTGGCATGGGAAATACCTCCCGGCACTGCTTTTTTCAGCCAGTCAGGATCCGTCTCCGCCTGCAGCAGAGCTGCACATTTCGCGAAATTCGCCGGCAGCGGCGCACTGACCTTTCTTCCCCGCAGGGGCTCAAATGCGGCCCTTGCTTCCGCGGAAAGGGCTGCGGAAACGCCCTCCGGCAGCTTTTCGGGAAAGACCAAAAGAGACGCATGAAGCAGCTGATGCCGCAGCACATGACCGTAACGCCGCGAAAATGCTCTGTCGGCGGCGGGGCTGCCGTACTTCTTGTCGCCCAGGACAGGATGCCCGAGCCCGGCCAGCTGCGCACGGATCTGATGGGTCTTGCCCGTCACAAGCCGCACGGCCAACTGCGAACAGCCCCCGCAGCACGCAAGAGGCTTATAATATATCTCCACTCTATCACGGCCCTCGCCCGCCTCCGCATACAGTCTGACCGTATTGCCGGCTTCCTCTTTGGAAAGCCAATTCACCAAATGCCCCGGTGCCGATACGGTCCCGGCGACCAGCACGCGGTAATACTTTTCCACCGCACGGCTGCGCAGGAGTTCGGCCAGAAGCTGCTGCCCCGCCAGGGTCTTCCCGGCAAGCACCAGCCCGCTGGTATTGCGGTCCAGCCGGTTCGCGACGCCGGGCTGAAAGGTCCCGGTGAGGCCGCCCTGTCCGTGAAGATAGGCCGCCAGATATTCATTCAGGGAAATGTCCGAAGCCTCCGCCTTTTGGGAAAGCATCCCTGCCGGTTTGTTCCAGACCATCACGTTCCGGTCCTCATATACGATCCCCAGGCTGGCCGGAAGGGCCGGGGCCTCCGCAGGCGCACTCTGCACTTCCCCGCGCATTTTATTGAATGTTTCATCGGAAAAGAACACGGAGACGGTATCTCCGCTGCCAAGCAGTTCGTTCCCTTCCGCTTTTTTTCCGTTCAGTGTGATATTCTTCTTGCGAAGCATTTTATACAGGAAGCTTTTTTCAGCCGCCTTGAAATACTTCTGCAAATATTTATCCAGACGCTGCCCCGCCTCACCAGGGCCGATATTCAGCTGCTGCATAGGCTTTCCCCTACAGGCACATGCCGGTCAGAATCTCTTCCGCTTTTTCGACCAGAACCGTTTCCCCGGCAGGCACCTCCGGCGCGATATCCGCAAGACGGGCGCAGAACGCATCCCAGTCCGTATAGATCTTCAGGCGCAGCGGTACCCCTTTTTTCTTCATGCGCACGATGATGTCGCTTTCACATTCCTTCTTTTTTTCCTCTGCCTTTTTAGCATCGGAAAACGCAGCCAGCCCGCCCTGATAGCACACGACAGCCGTCAGATACATGATCCTGTCTTTTGCGTCTACCGGAAACAGATGATACAGAACCATACCGCTCTCTTCATACTGCTTCAAATGTTCGCGGCGCTCCTTCGCCAGCACTCTGCCGGAGGCAATGGCGAGCCAGGTCACGAAAAAATTGGCAAAAGGCAGCGTCATCAGAAGGCCGGGGATCATCAGCAGATTGGCGCTTTTATGATAGATCAGCCGGCCGGCGATGACAAACGCGGCAGCCACGGCCGCGCACACGGCGCCGAAAGCAAGCTGCTGGCGCCGCCTGGAAGCGAGATATTCATACTGTCCCTTTTGGTAAGGGTTCGTAAAGATCGAAAGTACTTTCAATGCATCCCTCTTTCCCGGCTTCCGCAAAAGCCGGTCATTTCCCGAAAAACGGGGAGCAGCTGCCCGTTCCCCGTTTGCCATTTTAATTGAATTTACTGTTCCTCAGCCGGTTCGGTGCCCTGCGAGGCAAGTTCCTTGCGGTTGGCAGTCACGACATCGTAGCTGCTCATCATCTGAGAATTCAGCGCGGTAAACTTGCTCTGGAAATTTTCCATCGAATGGGCCAGCAGTTCCTGTACGCCCTGCAGCAGATAATCGGTATAATCCATCGCGCTCTGACGGATCCCGTCCGATTCTTCCGTTGCCTTATCGATCATGGCCTGTGCCTCGGTCTGCGTATCCTCCAGCAGCTTCTGTGCCTGCTGATAAGCCTCGCGCATGATCTCGTTCTCGCTCACAAGGCGCTTTCTTTCCTTTTCGGCGCTTTCCAGCATGCTGTCAGCCTGACGGCGCGCCTCACCGATAATCTCGTCTTTGTTGGCGATGATCTTCTGATACCGCTTGATCTCCTCGGGCGTGCGCATCCGCAGTTCCATCAGCAGCTCGTCCAGGACATCCTTCTCCACGACGATCTTCTTGCTGTTGGAAAACACCTGTGCCTTGCAGCTGTCCAGATAGTTTTCTATATCCCCGATGATTTGTTCGATTCTGCTCATGATTATTCCTTTCCCTGTTTGAAAAGTCGGCTGTGCAGCAATGCGCCCACCTCCGGTGTCACATAGGCACTCACGTCTCCGCCAAAGGCCGCGATATTTCTGGCGGCACTGGAACTGATATACCCCGTAGAAGGTTCACATGCCAGAAATACGGTATCCACCCCGCGGTTCAGGATGCGGTTTCCCTGCGCCAGCTCCAGCTCATATTCAAAATCGGACGCATTCCGCAGGCCGCGGAACATGACCGTGGCATGGATCTCACGGCAAAAATCCACCACCAGACCGCCGAAACTGACCACCCGGACGCCGGGCAGCCCCCCTAACGCATGCTCTGTCATTCTAACACGTTCCGCTTCGGAAAACAATGATTTTTTCGCCGGATTCACCAGGATACCGACATACAGGATATCTACCATTTCCGCCGCGCGGCGAATGAGGTCGATATGCCCCAGCGTAATGGGATCAAAGCTCCCCGGAAAAATACCGATTCTCTCCTTCACGCCGATTCACTGCTCCTTTTCTGCGTCCGCGGACGCTTTTTTGACAAATACGTGCTTATTGTTCTTGTACAGTTTTTCTCTGGTCAGCACAAAGCCCTGCTTTTCCAGGAAAGAAAAATCCTCCTGCCTGCGCGCCTCCGCAATGAGCAGCGTGTCCTCTCCGATAAACGGAGACTCTGCCAGCTGCCGGAACACCGTTTCATACAGATTCTGGTCGTAGGGCGGATCGATGAATACGATATCGAAGCATTTGCCGGATCCGGCCAGACGGCGAAGCGCCGCAAACACATCACATTCCAGTACCTGCGCGCGGTCCGCCAGATGCGTATGTTCCAGATTGGCCCGGATGACAGCCCCCGCCTTCCGGCTGTTATCTACGAAGACCGCCTCACGTGCGCCGCGGCTGAGTGCCTCGATACCGATGGCTCCGCTGCCCGCGAACAGGTCCAGAAAGCAGGCCCCCTGCACATAAGGCTGAAGGATATTGAAAAGCGTTTCTTTTATCTGATTGGAAGTCGGGCGCGTCTCCGTCCCCGGCAGCGTCATAAGCAGCAGCCTTCTGGCTGTCCCCGCGATCACCTGCATACCTGTCTCCTTTCGTCCCGCAGGACATTTTCACTATACCGACTCTTGCTTTTCCTGTCAAGAGAAGTCCTCTCCCGCTTTCGGAAATCACACGCATATCCCTTCCCCTTCCGGTTCAGCGCTTCGGTATGGCTTTTCCGTTTCTGTTTACCGCACGAAAAAGCGGGCCGGAACTCCCGACCCGCTCTCCGAGCAATAATACTGCCAAATACTATTTCCCGCCGAAGGATCTTATTCGTCATCGTCTCCGCCGGAAGGATAACCGCAATCGATCAACGTATAGGGAACTGTTCCGGTAATACGGTCATAACGGCTCGGTACCGTGACTGCGACACCGTATTCATCATTATAGCCTTCCCCGGTAATGTGATAATCCCAGCTGAAATTCAGATTTTTCGTGCCGAAGACCTGGTAATCCGTTTTGGTATCTATCCAGACCATCGTGTAATACCCGTCTCCCAGGTCCCGATTCGGCTCGGCAGGATCAAAGGTCCAATAGCTGCTGCTGTCCCAGATGTGTCCCACCTGCGTCACACCGCCGGGAAAATCCATAAATGATATTCTCCCGCAGCCGCTATCCGTCGTATGATAAGAATACGTTAAAGGAAAGGATTTGCTTGGAATGTGGTAATTACAACCGATAGAATAAGGAGCGGAAGAATTATACAGCGTTCCGTAAAAATCCGTACGGAGCGTGGAAACCACTTCCCCTATCGGAGTAGAAAGATTGATCTCACCGCCGTTCATGCCCAGGCTGCAGCCGTCCGTTGTAATACTGCTGCCGCCGTTCTCCGGCGTAAACACGGTCCATTTGTCTGCGATGCCCAGACTGAAGCAGAACCTGCCGCCTGTGGAATTATCGATCACCGGAGAGAAATTCTGCACAGCTGCAATACGGATATATTCCTTTACCGTTCCGCCGTAAATAATACTGGTAGCGGAATAGAGTTTGCTTACGGAACCATGTGTGGTATCAACGGTTTCTTCTTCCAGGACAAGTTCGCCCCGGACAGGCTCACGGCGAGCCGCCGACAAAGGGAGAGCCAGAAAGACAAGCAAAGCGGCCGTGAGAAACAGTAGCGCAAGTTTTGAGGTAAGCTTCATGACTTTTTCTCCCTTCTTAATATAACAGCAGCCCGGCGATTTATCCCATACAGCTATCTTCGCATGTATAATAATCTCTGCAGCTTCTCCAAGGCATTCGTATCACGCCATCTATTGAATTGTCAACTATTTTTCGGTGATATTCTCCTCCCTATTTTTTTATTCTGTTTTTTGAAAGCCATTTTCCTTGCGGCTCTTGCATTTTCTGTTGAAATATGATATAAAACGTTTGTGTCGCAGGCACTGAAAGGAGTATACATGTTTCAGGTAAACGATACCGTGCTGTACGGTCCAGACGGTTTATGCCGGATCACAGCCATCGAGCAGCGTCCCCTGGCCGGCAAACAACAGTCATTTTACGAGTTGCACCCCCTCTACCGTCCCGATTTCACACTGCTTCTCCCGACAGACAACGAAAAAATCACGGAAAAAATGCGTCCCGTCCTGACAGAGGCGGAGGTTCACGACGCGATCCGCAGCATTGAAAAAGCAGACTGCATTTGGATCGAATCCGAAAAGCAGCGCAAGGAAATCTACCAGAAAATCATCAGGGGCACCGATCACCTTCAGCTCATCCGGCTGATCAAGACCCTTCGTATTCAAAGCAGCCGTCTGCAAAGCTGCGGCAAAAAGCTGCATTCCGCAGATGACGGTTTTCTCAAAAAAGCAGAAAAAAATTTGTTTGAGGAATTCGCTCACGTGCTCCGTATCCGTCAGGATCAGGTCCTGCACCTGATAGAGGACGAACTGGACAAAACGCACTGAGTGCCATGCAGGGAGGCATACACCATGCAGATCTTGGAAGATATCGTATATGATCCGGCTCACCCGGAAATGGACCGGCTGGATATTTATATTCCGGACGAAGTGAAGGCTGCCTATATTTACTTTCACGGCGGCGGGATGACGCACGGAGACAAAAAAAGTCAGAAGCAAAGCAGCCTTTTTGAATTTCTTACTTCGCAGGGAATAATGGTCTTTTCCGCCAATTACCGTTTCCTTGCCCGTACCGACCACGACTCTTCCAGCCGTCCGGCCCCCTTCTATTCCGCCGAAAACGGCATTTCCTGTGCCGAGCTGCTGAATGACTGTGCGCAGGCTGTCAAGTGGTGTCTGACCGAAGGCCGCCGCTTCGGCCGTTTCGAAAAAGTCGCCGTGGGCGGTTCTTCTGCCGGCGGATATATTTCCATGATGCTGCTCCTGAACGAAAGCTATCTCACCGCCCGCGGGATCGACCCCCGACGGGATATCGGCGGATATATCTTTGACGCCGGCCAGCCGACGACCCATTTTCATCTTTTGGAGTTGGCCGGAAAGAGCCACCTGCAGATAGCCGTCGACGAATTCGCGCCGCTCTTCTACCTGACGAAGCCCTTTGATGAGCCGGATACGCTGCCGGATATTCTCACCGTGATCGCGGAAAATGATATGCCCGGCCGCCAGGAGCAGAATCAGCTCCTGCTTGCCGTGATGCGGAATTTCGCTTATCCGCCGGAAAAACTGGCCTATCGGCTGATGCCCGGCTTCAGACACGTCGGATATCTGGCCGATCCGGAATATCAAAAGCTGTGTGCCGATTTCATCCTTCGCGGTACAATATGACAGACATACAAAAAGCTGTGCAGGAACTTTTCCGTTCCGCACAGCCTTTATTTACTCCTCAATGCATTCCTGCCGCCGCAATATCTCTTCCGCCGTTTTGAGACCGTCTACGGCAGCGGAAGTGATCCCGCCGGCATATCCGGCGCCCTCACCGCACGGGAACAGGCCGCGTACCGGGCTTTCCGCATGCTCGTCCCGCCGGATGATGACCGGCGAGGATGTTCTTGCCTCCGTCCCGCACAAAATGGCATCTTCCCGTGCAAAGCCGGGCATTTTTGTATCGAACTGCGGCATGGCTTCCTTCAGGGCCTCCCGCATGAAATCCGGCAGTGCCTCATGGAGCGGAGCAAAGCGCCAGGCGCCGCAGATATCCGGTTCTGCCGCTCCGAGTTCGGAGCTGACGCGGCCGCTTTCGAAATCCTTCCACAGCTGCAGCGGGATCCTGCCGCCGCCCGCCAGATATGCAGCCTCCTCCAATTTCCTTTGAAAAGCCATTCCCGCCAAAGCCGCGGGAAGCGTTTCTCCGCCGCCGGACTTCGAATTCCCGCGCAGCAATGCCGGTTCGGATGTGAAATCCTCCGGCCGCACCTGCACGATCAGGGCCGCGTTGGCATTTTTTCCGTCACGCGCGCGGCGGCTCATACCGTTCACGCACAGCCTTCCGGGCTCGGACGAGGCATTGACCACCTGCCCGCCCGGGCACATGCAGAAAGAATATACGCCTCTGCCGTCTTTCGTCTGTGCCGTCAGCTTATAATCGGCCGTCGGAAGATTCCCGGCCTGCGCATCCCCGTATTGGATCTGATTGATCTGCGCCTGCGGATGCTGCACCCTCACGCCCACGGCAAATGCCTTCGGCTCCATGGGAACGCCTTCCCGGTACAGCTCCTGCAGCAGTCTGCGGCTGCTGTGTCCGGGAGCCAGAATCACCGTTTCCGCAGGCAGGGTGCTCTCCTCTCCGGTCAGTGTATTTCTGACGCAGATCCCCGCCACGCTTCTTTGCCCCGCGGATCCGCGCAGGCTCAAAGCGGTCATTTCACAATGAAATCGCACACACCCGCCCAGAGAAATGATCTCCTCGCGGATATGCTTCACAACCCCGGGCAGCACATCCGTCCCGATATGCGGCTTCGCGTCGTAGGTGATCTCTTCCGGCGCACCTGCCTCGGCAAAGGTCCGCAGCACAAAAGGGATACGCCCGCTCGGATCCTTGATGCCGGTATTCAGTTTTCCGTCGGAAAATGTCCCCGCGCCGCCCTCGCCGAACTGTACATTGGAGTAAGGCTTCAAATCACCGCCGTTCCAGAAGGCTTCCACGTCCCTCATGCGCTCCTCGACGGGCGCTCCCTGTTCCAGGAGCAGGGGCTTCAAACCGGCTCTTGCGAGCAGCAGCCCCGCGAACAGTCCCGCAGGTCCCGCACCGACGATGACAGGCGCGGCGGCGCAGCCGGACTTTGCGGCCCCGGTCTTCGCCCTTACCTTCATAAAAGCTTCGCATGTCTGCGGATATACCGGCAGGGCATGATCTCCCGGTTCGGGAATGCCTACCGAATAAACATAAAAGATCTGATCTTTTTTTCTCGCGTCAACGCTGCGGCGAAGGATCCGGTATGGAGGCAGCTTCCCCAGCTGCTTTTTGATCTTCTTTTCGAGCAAAGCCCGCCTTTCCCGCACAGGCAGAGGCGGGATCTTTATATTGTCGATTTTTTTCATGATATTTTCCCGTATGCAGCCGCCCGGCTGCTGGCACATGGTCCTGACAGCTTCCGCGGAAGCAATTTATTTATGATACGGCTCACCTTTCGCGATACGAAAGCTGCGGTAGATCTGCTCCAGAAGGATGACGCGCATCAGCTGGTGCGGGAAGGTCATCCGCGAGAAGCTGAGCAATTCATCTGCCCGGCCCAGCACCTCCGGAGAAAGTCCGAGGCTGCCGCCGATCATGAAAACGATCTGACTGACGCCCCGCACTCCCAGGACACTGATTTTTTCCGACAGTTCCACGGAATCCGGCATCTTCCCTTCAATGGCGAGCGCAATCACCCAGGCACCCGCAGGAAGCTTTGCCAGCAGCCTTTTGCCTTCCCGCTCCTTGATCTGCCGCTCTTCGGCTTCGGAGGCATCCTCGGGCGTTTTTTCGTCCTCCACCTCTATGATCTCCGTTTTGCAGTAGCGGCTCAGGCGCTTCGTATATTCCGCGATCGCATCCGTGAAATATTTTTCCTTGATCTTTCCGACCGTCAGCAGTGTTATTTTCATATAGACACCTTTCCTGCCGGGCCTCCGCGCAAATGCAGCAGAAACCCACGCCGCGTCTATTGTACGCCGGAAGCGGCTTGAATGCAAGTTTCGCCGCTGCGCCAGATTCCCCCTGCAGGCGCCAGTAAATTCCCAAAGTAAATCCCACAGTAGAAATTAAAGTTGGATTTACTCTGGGAAATTTTTTGTCGTAGGATTTACCTTGGGAAATCATCCCATATTTTTTTTTACGGAGGTACAATCCTATGACAAACAAATCCAACCCCAAAAAGAACAAGCACCTCACCTCTGAAGACCGTACTGAGATTCAGGAATGTCTGAACAGAAGGATGTCTTTCAAAGACATTGCCAGGCTTCTTGGCAAAGACCCAACGACGATCTCCTATGAGGTCAAACATCACCG
>JAZLHR010000034.1:0-28508 GCA_045616945.1 Lachnospiraceae bacterium
CGACACCGCCTTCCTGGCTGGCTGACCTCATTCAGCAGAGTCTGCAAACAAATTTGCGCATAATACTTGACACTACCATTTTATACTTAGGGTCGTAAAGCAAAAGGAGGTTTCAAACCATGGAAATTTTGAAAGTTGAAAATCTGACAAAGGTTTACGGCTCTGGAAATAATGAAGTACGGGCTTTGGACGGTGTGTCCTTCTCCGTTGAGAAAGGACAGTTCGTTGCAATCATCGGCCCTTCCGGTTCCGGTAAATCAACTCTGCTGCATATTCTGGGCGGCGTGGATGCCCCCACCGGCGGCAAAGTCTATATGGACGGACAGGATGTCTATGCCCAGAACGAGGAGCAGCTTGCCATCTTCCGCCGTAGACAGGTCGGTCTGATCTATCAGTTCTACAACCTGATCCCTGTGCTGAATGTGGTTGAGAACATGACGCTGCCGGTTCTGATGGATGGCCGCAAGGTGAACGAGCAGAGATTGAATGAACTGCTGGAAACCCTTTCCCTCACAAAGAGAAAGAACAATCTTCCCAATCAGCTTTCCGGCGGTCAGCAGCAGCGTGTTTCCATCGGCAGAGCGCTGATGAATGCTCCGGCAGTTGTGCTGGCAGACGAGCCTACCGGCAACCTTGACTCTAAGAACAGTCAGGAGATTATGGAGCTGCTGAAGATCTCCAACAAGAAATACGGCCAGACCCTGATCGTCATTACCCACGACGAGTCTATTGCACTTCAGGCAGACCGCATCATCGCCATTGAGGATGGCCGCATCGTCCGTGATGAGAAGCTGCGGGGGTAATCACTATGAACATTTTTCATAAGATTACCAGAAAGTCTCTGGCAAAGAACCGCACACGAACCATCGTAACGGTCATCGGTATCATTCTCTCTATGGCACTTTTCACCGCGGTCATTGAAGGTGCTTACAGCGGTGTGCAGTTCCTGCTGCGCAGCGAGATCGAGCAGAGTGGTGCTTACCACGGATATTACTATGATGCTACCCCCGAACAGGCAGAACAGCTTGCTCAGCGCGACGATATTAAGGACTATGCCACATGGCAGTTGGTGGGCTGGACGAACATTAAGACCGATTTGGATTTAAACCCCTATGCCACTGTTGTGTCCATCAGCGATAACTTCCCGGATCTTGTAAACACAAAGATTCTGGAAGGAAGAATGCCCGAAAATGAAAATGAGATCATTATTCCGGCTGATCTTCGGAGCCTGACAAGTAAGACCTATTCTATTGGCAATCAGATTACCCTTTCGGTCGGAAAGCGTATGGCTGCAGACGGCACCGAAATGGGTATGCACGATGCGATCAGTTCTGAGTTTCCGGAAGAAATCACCGACACTGAGGAGCGCACCTTCACAATTGTCGGCGCATACCGAAAGCTGGACTACACGGTTGTTGCGGATGCAGGCTATGTTCTGCTGACAAAAGGCCCTGCAAATGGAGAAGTCAGCGTGTTCTTCACGCTGAAGAACATCTCGAAGTTCTACACGGAATTTGTCAAAAATCAGCCTTTGGATCTTCCTTTTGAAACACACGGTGATCTGCTGCTGTATTCCGGTCTGAGTAGTAATGATAATGTAATGAGATTGTTGTATGGACTGGTCACAATCCTTGTGTGCCTGATTTCCTTCGGATCGATCTCCTTGATCTACAATTCCTTTGCAATCTCCGTTAGTGAGAGAACAAAGCAGTTCGGCGTCCTGAAATCCATTGGTGCAACCAAAAAACAGATTCGCCAAAGCGTTCTTTATGAAGCAATTGTTCTGGCCGGCATCGGCATTCCCCTTGGACTCATCGTTGGCTGCACCGGCATCGGTATTACGCTTCGCTGCCTGCAGGATGACTTTGCAAAGCTGGTGAACTACGGCGATACCACTGTTAAGATGGGGCTTGTGCTGAATCCGACGGCACTGATCGTGGCTGCTGCTGTTTGCCTTGTTACCGTTCTGATCTCTGCATGGATTCCCGCAAAGCGTTCTGCAAAGGTGAATGCCATTGAAGCGATTCGACAGGCTGACGATGTGAAGATTAAAGGCAAGGAGGTTAAGACCTCTAAGCTGACAGAGAAAATCTTCGGCTTTGAAGGCATGATGGCAGCAAAGAACTTCAAGCGAAATAAGAAGCGCTATCGTTCTACTGTTATTTCTCTTTTCCTGAGTGTTGTGCTGTTCATTTCTGCCACTTCCTTCTGCTCTTATCTCACCGGTGCCGTGAATGGTGTCAGTGCTTCTCAAGAGCTGACGGATATTCAATACCGTACCGTTGGAGAAGACGGGCAGAAGGATAGCCCGGATGAAGTGCTTGCGTTGCTTTCATCTGCAGCCGGAGTTACAGACGGCCTGTATATGGATTACTCTGCAACGGAGTTATATACTGCTTACAATAATCTTGACAGCACCTATATTCACAAGCCTTACGGGGATATTTCAGAGTATTCTGTAACGACAGAGCCTTCTGTATTTGGTTTTCTTACGTTCGTCGATGATGATACATTCCGTGCGCTCTGTAAGGAAAACCATCTCAACGCAGACGATTACTTCAATGCAGAAAACCCAGCCGCTATTATCTTTAACGATGGCGTAGAAAAGTACCAGGAAAAGGACGGTGATCCTTGGAAGTGGTACGGGCACAAGGTTCTGGACGAATCCAAGCTGCCTGTCACACTGTCTCATCGCACCTATCGTGAGTTTGATGGTTACGAGCTTTATGGTATTATGACGGAACCGGACGGTAGAACCACATACGTATACTACCCAGTCGAGTATCTTCATGAATGGCTCAGCGCAGATGATCGAAGCAGCGAGCTTGACGAAAGTCTGGCTATGAAGCTGTCCCCTGATGAGGCAGGCGTTTCTACCGATTTTGTAGTGAACGCAGTGATCAAAAATACACTGTTCTCTCTCCCGTCTGATTCTCCTGCAATCATTTTCCCGTACAGCATGGAAAAGGCTGTTCTGGACGAGGATTACCTTTCTCGTTTTGCTTACGAAACCTACTTTACTTTTAGATGCGAGAACCATCAGCAGACCTATGCAGCAATGGAACAGCTGCTTTCGGATAATGGCATGGACATTTACCGTCTTGAAAATGCGGCAAGTGCAAAGGAAGCGCAGCGAACGATTATCACCGTCGTAAAGGTATTTGCTTACGGCTTTATCGTCCTGATCTCTCTCATTGCTATTGCAAATGTGTTCAATACCATCTCAACGAATATTGCACTTAGACGCCGTGAATTTGCAATGCTGAAATCTGTTGGCCTTGGTCAGCGAGGCTTTAAGAAGATGATGAATTATGAGTGCATCATCTATGGTCTCAAGGGTATCATTTACGGCTTGCCGGTTGCTGTGCTTGTCACTTATGCGATCTACAAAGTGACGGGAGCAGCCTTTGAAACCGCCTTCTATATCCCTTGGTCAAGTGTTGTGATCGCAGTCGGAAGCGTGTTCATTGTGGTGTTCGCAACCATGCTCTACGCAACCAAAAAAATCAGAAATGATAATCCGATTGATGCAGTGAAAAACGAGAATATCTAAAGCAAAAAGCATCTGTCGGGAAAAATCCTGGCAGATGCTTTTTGAATGTGATTTTTGAGAAGCGAATTAGGTTCAGCACATGATCCTGTGCAATATAAATGGACCAAATGTTAATTCGCGTTGCTTGTGGCAACGAGGGGGACTTCGTATAATAATGGTAGCGACACAAAAGGAGGTTGTAAAATGTTGAGCGAAAACTTAAAAGCGTTCAGAAAAGCAAAAGGCCTATCCCAAGAAGAACTTGCCATTAAGATAAATGTGGTGAGGCAAACTGTCTCAAAATGGGAGCAAGGTCTATCAGTTCCAGATTCGGATATGCTGATTGCCCTATCTGACGCTCTTGAAACACCAGTTAGTACATTGCTTGGAGAAACGGTTGAGGAATCACAAGCCAATGACCTGAAAGCGATTTCTGAGAAATTGGAGGTTATCAATCTGCAACTCGCAAAACAAAAATCCTCACGGCGAAATGTACTTCATTGGCTGCTGATTTCATTGTGTGCTGCAATAGTAGTTGTTGCTATAATTCTAATTGGGCTGGGCAGTCCTTACCTCAGTTGGAATATGAGTGATCCTGAAACTGCGGTTGCCGGAACAGCATATCACGCATTCGAGTGGCTGTTTTTCAGATTAGCACCATTAGCATTGGCAGGCACGATTGTTGGGATTATCGTAACTCGGAAAAAAAGATAAAAGTATTGCCTTTGTGAACAGTTTCTCTTTAACACCCTTCATTGGTGATAGGGAGCTTTTCATTGCGTTCACCCTCTCAAAGAAAAAATCTGATATAATCGCAATGAACAGCAAATAAGAAAGACAAGACAAAAAGCAGCAGGATACAATTCCTACCGCTTTTTCTTATGGGCAGATTAGATCGTGATTCACGATTTCTTTTGCCGTTTCCCGTACGGCGTTCATTCGCCGCACCCATTCCATTTGGTCGACTGCTTTGAGTTGTTCTGTGATACCGTCCTTTTCGGCAAGTTCTTTTACCAACCGAGAAAACATCTCTTCCGCCTGCTCGTTCAGGTCGGCAAGGTAGCTATTTAGCTTCCCGTCGAGGAGTAACTCGGAATGGAGTGTCCTGCGGTGCTCACGGATATATCGCAGATGCCGCTGCCCCCATATCCCGATGGGGCGTTCTTCTGGCTCGTCGTCACCGGCAATGAGGTAGTAATCTCCGACAAGCTCGTATCTTAGTCCAGTACGTTTATCAGTGATGTACTTTTCCATTACGCTTCCTCCTTTACAACACGCAGTTTCTTTGAAGGTGCGTCAATGATTTTCAGTATCAGCTCATTGACATCCTCTATTGGCTTGTCTTCGTGAATATACTCGTTCCGAGCCGTCATAAGGCAACCGACCAGCAGTCTGTGCTCAAAATCATCCAGATAGAAGTATTTCCGCTTAGTTTTCATAGTCTTTCGACCTCCTTGTTTGATTTCCCCTTTATTGTAGGGGAAAGGAGCAGATAAATCGAATGTGCGGATTTATAAAAGCAAAAAGAAATACCGAGAAAAGCATTTCTGCTAATCTCGGTATCTCTTTGCCTCGCCAATGCCCATGCTTTTGAACTACTGTCCTTAAGAACACCGGGCATTCGACAGGGTTACTACAGAGAAATGCCTTATGCCGAGGATACAGACCCCTCTATTCTGGAATCTATCGGGAAGGCTAATCCGGAAGAGATTGATGATATCTGCGCTTATTTGAACGCGGGCATTGTTCTCATTACCTGCTGCGAAACAAGTACGGATGTAATCAAACCGGAAAACGGTATCGCCGGCACTCCGTCCGTAATGACAGACGGCACTTGGGTCTGGCCGGGTGACTTAAGCTGGCCTCATGTTTGCACAGGGCTTCTTTATACAAACGATCTTTCTCTTGCCGTAATTGTTTATTCTTTAAATGTGAAGCAACACCAACACCAGCGGCAGCGAGACCTGCAATAGGAACCGCAAGTACAAATATTCCGGCGATCATACCGCCACCCACAAGTGCTCCAGCGGCAGCAAGTCCTTAGGTAATCCCTGCTGCAGACAAGCCAACTACTCCCAGCCCATATAATGCTGCAAATGAACCAACCCCACCTATTCCGGCTCCTAATGCACCCATTAATACCTCTGGAATAGCACTCTCTCTTATCGTTCGAGTCTTGTCATTAAGAGCCATTGCTGCCTCATTTACAACATTAACTATAGGCTGCATAGACTCGACACTGGGAAAATCATATTCCTCTTTTTCTTTACATATGTACCGTCAGTATCAGATGATTTTTTCTTTTGAGTAACCATGCAATCATTCTCCTTCTCAAAGGTTCCAGCTATCAGGAAACAGTTGATTTCCACTATTGATAATTATATCTTGTTGCTTCTTATCTTTCAATCAATAGCTATGAAATCGCATCCTTTCAAGAAGAGATTGCGGTAATAAAACTGGTGTCCGCAAAAAACAATCTGCGATTCTATTTCACGAAAGAAATATTTTGACTAGTACTCTTTTAGAAAAAAAGAGACCGGAAGCCGGTCTCAAAGGATGTTCCTGACGTGATTCGAACACGCGACCTTCCGCTTAGGAGGCGGACGCTCTATCCTGCTGAGCTACAGAAACGTATTCATTTTTCCGGACTTCTTCGCACGAAATCCGGGAGTATCATAGCATAATGCCCCTTAAGACGCAAGCAGAAATCTGCGCCCGGGACAGGCCCGGGCGCAGCACGGTTTTACTTCAGATTTTTTACCTCTTCTTTTTCTTTTTTCTCTTCCTTCTTCCCTGCCTGAAGGGTCTGCTTCGTCATAGCAGCCTGCCTCTTGGCATCGGCTTCCGCCTGCTTCTTCAGAGCAATGGTTTCGCGGGCTGTCTTGACCTGATTCATAACCTTTTCCACAGCGGGAATTTGCAGAAGGCTGTCGATCTTCCTGTTAAAGTTCTCAGAGATCTCGTCACGCCGTTTCATCTGCGCCGCGGTGACGACAATCACGCCGTCCCGCTTTTCTGCAGAGATCATTTTCTGGTCATTTTCCAACATCTTTTCCTTCAGGAACGTCAGGCGTGCCACCTCGGACTTCACCGCCTTGTAGATCTTCATCTCCTCAAAGCCGAAGGTGTGCACCGCTTCTCTGCCCTCGGCAGCGGCTTTCACCTTTTCCGTATGGCAGGCATCTGTCAGGAAGCGCGCAGCCTCCTTTTCTGCCTCATTCATCTCGCCGGATTTTTCAAAAAACTGTTCCGATTTTCCACCAAGTTTCTTCTTCATCTGATACTTGGCAAAGGCCCACTCCAGCTGTGCCTCATCGTCCTTTTCCGTCCAGTCACCCTCATTCACATAGCCGGGGATCTGCTTCGGGTCAGGTCTGTGGTCCAAGTCTATCGAGTTCTTATAACCGGCATCCGCGCAGGCCTTTGCGGGCCCCAGATCCAGAGCACTGTCCAGAAGCGCACCGTCTCCGTGCCGCAAGTCATCCCGCAGAAGGAAATATCGGGTCAGAAGATCGGTATTCTGTGCGGAACACAGACCCGTTTCACTGAATATTTTCTTAGCAATCTTCACCTTTGTAAGCAGATCATTGATAACGAACTTGTTTTCCTTCAGCTTGTCCTGCAGATCCCTGTTCAGACGGCCTACATAGCTGCCGTAGAATTTTTCCTCTTCATTGCCGAGACGCTTTTCCGTCAGTTCCTCTGTCAGGCCGCCGATCTTCTGCGTCATCTGGCTCACGCCCGCAAGACGGCGCTTTGCCAGATTCGACTTATCCTTTTCCTTCTCTTTTTTCTCGCAGTAAGCCGCACTGAGCTTCGTCAGGTCGCGAAGCTTTTCGTGGAAATCCGCAAAACTATCGCCTTTTTCCCCTGCCTCTATGGCAGCCCTCAGCTGTGTTTTCATGTTCCGGTAGGCTTCCGAGCCGCGGATAAACCAATGCTCGTTTTCCTTCAGAGCCTTCAGCTGCTCTTTCAGTTCCAGAGTGATATCATGCATCTTCTTGGCGTCGGACACATCTGCGGGGCTCTCAGAAATTGCCATGGGATACGCTATATCTCTGGCGGTGCCCACCGTACGGCCGTCCGGCAGGCGGTCCTCCGGTGCGGCAGGCCGCAGGGAGCCGTTCTCTCCGGTGAAAAACGCCTCAAAGCTCTTCGTTTTCATGTTTCTGACAAAGAGACACGCGCCGGAGTCCTGTGCCAGCGTTCTGCCGAGAGAGATCCCTTTGCCATCCGCATCGAAGAATTCCAGATCCGAAAAACGGGTCCCCTTGCCGAACTGAGACAGGAAAGCCTCCTTGTCCGTCAGAACAGGCCGAATAACCGTCTGTACCGAATATTGTTCTTGAAAATCCTCGCCTTTCGGGTCGAACTTCCCGGAAAACGCTTCCATGGCCTCCATTTTCGCATGCGCATACGCCATCTGCTCGGATTTCCATGTATATTCCTCAAAATCCTCCTGCGAGACGTGTTTTTCCAGCTGCATGAGCTTTGTATCGTTTTTTATGAGCCATGCCGGGGAATAAGGCTGCAGGTCTTCCTTTTCCTTTTCCTTCGCCAAAAGGGCTGGCAGGATACTGCTCTGAATCGTGACCTTCTCACAATAATCGCTCTCACTCAGCTTGGTAACATCCGTGTTCTTCGCGGCAATCTCCTTCTGATATCCGGCCACACAAAGAAGCGTGTACCATTTCGATACATATGCTTCCATCTTGCCCGGGATATAAGCCGGCGGATTCCCCTCGGAGAACATCAAGTCCAGATTCTTCTGCTCCGCCTCCAGAAGATTTTGTACCGTGGATTCAGCGCCGGGATACACATTGCCCGCATCCTGTTCCTTCGTCACATATTCCTTCAGCAGCTTCTTATTATTCTCGCTGAAATCAACAGGCTGCTCCGGATGCTCCATTTTCTGGATGGCAGCACCGGTATATTCCTCCGGCCAACTCTGGGAATCCTCCTGACCGATATTGAACATGGAATAAATGACCGCCAGCTTCTTGGGATCAGCCAGTTCCAACTGCGGGGCAGAAGGATCTTCCGCTGCCGTTTCCAGATGTGCCGCAAGATATTCCTTGCATTTTGCCGCACAGAACACAGCCATATTCGCGCCCCAGGTCTTCGGGTCCTGTTCTTCCTCCGGAAGTTCAAAGGTCGGGCCTTTTTTCTGGACCTGCAGATGCTTCACGACCTCTGCCGCGGCTTCTCTGTACTGTTCGGAACCGACCCTCTCACTGACAAGGTCATCAAGGGTCACACCCTTATTCTTCATCAGCCAGCCCCAGATGAGCTGGGAAGAAAGCCCGCGGCGCAGACGAAGCCCGCCCGGATTCAACTTCGGGCTGTCAACTGCTTTCTCGGAGATCTCCAGGGAACCTTCTTCTCTGTATTCCGCCGGCATGTACAGATTGCCGATCATCGTCAGATCACGCGTCTTGCGCATGATTTTTTTCAATTGTTCTCTTTTCGGTGCCACGATCGTTTCCTCCTGAGCCTGTGGCTCAATCTTTCAAAATAGATGCTGCCTGACGGAAAAAATTCTTGATCCCGCCGTCCTTTTTCTGACTGCGCTTCTGCATTCCGTCATTGTAAACCCTCCGGCTGTCCCCCGGCGATTTCCGCCTGTCCTTTTCGCTCCCCGACCGCCGCTGTGACTGTGATCAGGGGCCATAGGATCCGGAACGGCCCAATAACATTTGATATCAAAAAAACGCTTCCGTGTCAATTCTTTTCAATAATTATACAGGCAATTTCAGCAGTCCCTGCGGCTCAGGCATTCTCCGACAATGCCTGCTCTATCTCCCGGCGGATGCGTTCGCCCAGTTCGCCGGTGCGCCGGGCCATGACTTCTTCCGGCGGGATCACATCCACCAGTTCCAGAGCCAGATACGACCGCTTCCAGGGCCAGTTTTTCTGCACCTGATAGGTGCCTCTCATCGCGGATACCACCACCGGGGCCCCGGCCGTCTTTGCCGCCTTCAGGACGCCGTTGTGGAAGGGGAGCATATCCCCTCCATGGTTGCGGGTCCCCTCGGGGAACACGCCTACATTCGCATTGCCGCTCTGCATCATTTCGGCAGCCCTCTGCAGCGTTTTCACCGATTCACGGGGATTGTCGCGCTCGATAGGCAGACAGCCGCAGCGGCGCACGATACGTCCGGCACAGAAAAGCCGCAGATTGGTCGCTTTGGAGATGAAAACCAGCTTCTTATCCTTCAGTGCGAACCAGGTCGCAAGGGGATCGAAATTGGAACTGTGATTCTGCACCAGATAATACGGGCCGTCCGGCAGCTTTTCGGCGCCCTTGACCGTGATCCGGATGCGCCCGAAGGCTATCACGGCCCACACGGCACTGTCCAGCAAAAAACGGTACCAGCGATTTCCCGCGGGATACAGCCGTTTCGGGTCCACCAATAACGCACTCAGGATAAAGGCCAGCAAATATGTCAGCAGCAGCCCGAGAAGGACCGCCAGAATGATTTTCAGTACACTGATGACTGCGCTCATATCCATCCCCCCTTCAGTTCACTTCACGCCCGCATTGGAGACGGTATTGTCCGGGCGAATTATCCATGACCTTGTGGAAGGTACTGATATAGTTGGAATTATTTCTGAAGCCGGTCATCGCGCCGCTTTCCTGCACGGAATAGCCTCGGCGCAGCAGCATGGTAGAATACTGGATGCGAACGGACGTGATATACTTGCCGACACTGATCCCCGTAGCTTCCTTAAATAAGCGGCAGAGATAATGCTTGTTGAAATAGAACTTCTCCGCGACCGTGTCCAGGCTGAGCTGCTCGGTCGGATGTTCCAGGATATAGGTGATCAGCGGCTTCATGCGGCGGTAATTCCGGGATTCTTCGGTCTCGGGCGCGGGCAGAGCGGAACGGTCCTGCGCGACCAGCTCACCGAGACGAACCAGGATCTCCAAGAACGCGGTATTGCGCCGCAGATCCGTCCCGTAGGCTTCTCCCATGTCCTCGCAGCGCCTGAACAGGGGCTCGATATCCGCCATTTCCTCTTCGGTCAGCTGGATAAAATGCGAGCCGCTGCGGAATGCCTGCAGCAGCGGGGTCTGCGGAGACTCGAAATGCTTCAGGCTTTCCGCCCGGAAGCCGATTACATACCGGGAATATTCGGAATTCGGCAGCGAAGTGCTCATGTGCAGCGTGCCGTTTTCCATGATGAGTATGGTCCCGCGGGTCGCCTGCAGCATTTCCGCCTCTACCATAAAGGAACAGGTCCCGGCAGTCACCAGCAATATCTCGTAATGGTCATGGAAATGGAAGTGACTCATTTCCCATATGTGGTCCCGGTTGACCGAAGCCGTAAACAAATCTTCCATGAAAAACCCTCTTGCAAATCCGTTGGTGCCCCGCCAAAACGGCGAGACAGGCGCTATTCTACAACACTTTTATAATATTTGCAAACTTTTTTTGTGAGAAAGGCAAAAAAAGAAAATATCCGTTCGGCTATGTCGATATATTTCACTGAACCGGACATATTCGGGGGATATTGACAGCCGTGAGGCGGCATGCTATGCTTGTCCGGCGTGCCGTGAGCGCCGCAAAAAGCCGGAAAGGAGGGCCCGTTATGGAACTGTCGGCCGGAGATACCGTCATTATGAAAAAAAAGCACCCATGCGGGTCATCCGAATGGAAGCTGCTGCGTGTCGGCATGGATATCCGCCTGAGCTGCTGCGGCTGCGGAAGACAGCTTCTGCTGCCGCGCCATGACGCCGAAAAGGCCATCAAAGCCGTAAAACCGAAGGAGACGAATGTATGAATCATCTGATTGATCGGCTGATGGGACCGAAACGGTTCCGTCAGAGGGCGATCCGCATCCTGATCCCGATGATGATCCAGATGCTTATCACCAATTTTGTCAATATGCTGGACAACCTGATGGTCGGCCGGGTCGGCACGGCGGAAATGACAGGCGTTTCGGTCAGCAACCAGATCCTGTCGGTCTTCTTTTTCAGTATGTACGGGATCATCGGCGCGGGGAGCATTTTCGGTTCACAGTATTTCGGCAAGCGCGATTGGGAAGGGATGCGCAGCGTATTCCGAATGAAGCTTGTGATGGGCGGCGTGATGCTCGCTGCCTTCGTGAGCGCGATCCTGCTGAAGGGGCCGTTTTTCATCGGTCTTTTCCTGCGGGGCGAAGGAACGGCCGAGGAAGCCGCTCAGATGCTGCAGCACGGCTGGGATTATATGAAAATCATGCTGATCGGGCAGGCGCCCTATATGCTGAGCCAGTTCCTGTCCGGTTCCCTGCGTGAGGCAGAGGAGACCCGCATCCCGATGGTCGCCGGCATCATAGCCACCTCCGTCAATCTGTGTCTCAACTGGGTACTGATCTTCGGCAATCTGGGTGCGCCTGCGCTGGGCGCCCGCGGCGCTGCCATTGCCACGGTCATTTCCCGCTTTACGGAGCTGTTCTATATTTATTTCCGGGCCATGAAGAGACGCGGACAGCTGCTGTTCCTGAACGGATTGCTTTCGTCCCTGCGCATCCCCCGCGACCTGATCCGCAAAATGCTGACCGGCGGTTTCCCGCTGATCGCCAACGAAACGATATTCAGCCTTGCCAATACGATGGTCCAGCAAAGCCTTTCTCTGCGGAGCATTTACGTCATGGCGGCACTCAATATATGCTTCACGCTCAGCAATGTCTGCCAGGCAGCCGTTACGTCCGTTGCCAACGCTGCCGGCATCATTGTCGGACAGAGGCTCGGACAGAGCGATTTTCCGAAAGCCAAAAAAGAATCCGGACAGCTCCACTGGATCATGCTGGCGGTCTCCCTGTGCATCGGCGGAGTGATGGCCGCCGCCTCTCCGTTCTTCCCTCTCCTGTATAAGACGGAAGCCAATGTCCGGGAGCTTGCTTCCACATTTATCCTTATCGAAGCGCTGATCCAGCCTCCGGCGGCGATCTTCTTCTGCAGCTATATGACGATCCGTGCCGGCGGCAAAACATGGCTGACATTCCTTTCCGATGCCTGCATGGATTCTTTGAAATGTCTGATCGTTTTCATTATTGCCCGGGCAACGGCTCTGCCTATCATCCCGTTTTTCCTGCTTGCGGAGAGCTGGCTGGTACTCAAGGCGATCTTCGGGCTGTGGCTGTATAAACGTGACACTTGGCTGCAGAATGTGGTCGATTCGTAATATCCGCAGCCTTCATACCAGTGAGGCTTCCCTGTGAAAATCAATCTACAGAAACTTTTCGGGCCGAAGGATTTCCGGCATCATGCACTGCAGATCATTCTGCCGGTAGCGATTCAGTCCCTTATCACAAATTTTGTCAACGTTCTGGATAACCTTATGGTCGGGCGCATCGGGACCGAGGAAATGACCGGTGTCTCCGTGACCAATCAGCTCCTGACGATCTTCCTGTTCATCCTGAGCGGCGCACTGGCAGCCGCCGGGATCTTCGGTTCCCAGTTTTTCGGGAAGCGCGATTGGGAAGGGATGCGCTTCGTTCTCCGCGTCAAGCTGTTTTTCGGCACACTGATCCTGGCTGTTTTCGCGCTGGCCATGATTTTCGGCGGGAAATATTTCATCGGCCTGTTCATGCAGGGTGAGGGCGCGCAGGAGCAGGCCGAAAAAATGCTGGAAAGCGGCTGGACCTACATGAAGATCATGCTGCCGGGCCTGATTCCCTTTATGCTCAGTCAGGTGCTGGCCGGCTCTCTGCGTGAATCGGAGCGTACGCAGCTTCCCATGATCGCAGGCATCATCGCCATGCTGACCAATCTGGTGCTGAACTGGGTCCTCATATTCGGAAAGCTGGGTCTGCCGGCTCTCGGCGCGGCCGGAGCGGCTCTTGCAACGGTCATCTCCCGTGTGACGGAATTCACTTATATGCTCCTGGGCGCCGGAAGGCTGCGCGGCAAGCTGCCGTATCTGAAAAAAGTATTCTCTTCCCTGTACATCCCCGGTCCGCTGATCAAAAAGATTCTGATCAGTGCCGTCCCGCTGGTGGGGAACGAGATTCTGTACTCTCTGGCCTATACGTCCGTCCAGCAAAGCCTGTCCCTGCGCAGTATCTATGTCATGTCCGCGCTGAATATCAGTATGACCTTCCAGAGTCTGACGCAGATCGCCGCCTCTTCGGTCGGCGCAGCTGCCGGCGTTCTGGTGGGGCAGCGCCTCGGCCAAAGCGATTACAGGCGGGCCAAACAGGAAGCGGACTGGCTGAGCATCATCATGCTGGTCTCTTCTTCGGTACTGGCGATCCTGCTCTTCCTGACCTCCGGAACTATCCCGCAGCTGTACAATACGACCGAAGATGTACGCAGCCTCTCTACGGTATTCATGCGCCTGCAGGCCATCGCCCTGCCGATGCAGTCTCTGTTCTACTGCAATTACAATATTCTGCGTGCAGGCGGCCGGACCATGCTGACCTTCCTTTCGGACGCGGTCATGGACTGCATCAAAGCGGCGCTGGTCTTCTTTATCGCCCGCAGGACAGCCTTAGCCATCATCCCCTTCTATGCCATCACCGAAGCGTGGTATTTTGTTAAGACCGGTTTCGGATATCTGCTGTACAAATATGCCCGGTGGATGAATAACGTCGTGGACTGATATCCGGGATCAGCCGTTATGCCGGGCGCAGATCCCGAAAGGACAGTCCCCGGGGCTTTCCGACAGCCGTATCATAGATTTTCAGACACGGCCCCCCACGGACCGATCCGGTGTCCGTGAGAAAAACAGCCCGCCGAAAAGGATACGAATCCATTCCGGCGGGATTTTCTCTGCGTTCACTTTTTTCGCCCCGCAGCCCTCCCGGGCCGGGGCTCTGCTTTTTTCAAAAACTCCCGGTACGGGCAAGACGTACCGGGAGGGAGACAAAGGCACTCGGAAAAGGAGATCAAACGAGCCCCTGGGCCTCCATTGCGGACAAAATGCGTTCGGCGGCGGACAGATTTGCGCCTGCGATCAGATTTTCCGGCATTCCGTACTTTTCCGCGGCGGCAAGACTGCTGCGGAAAATATTTTTCATGATCGCCTGCAGCTTACATTCGACTTCTTCCTCGCTCCAGTAATATTTGCCGGCATTCTGAGCCATTTCCATGGCGGAAACAGCCACACCGCCGGCGTTCACCGCCTTGGACGGGGCAATGATGAAGCCCTTCTCCAGCAGGAAATCGATAGCTTCCTGCGTGGTGGGCATATTGGCAACTTCGATCAGCAGGCGGGTGCTGCCCTCGGCAGCCATCCGGGCCGCGTCATCGGCGCGGATGTCGTTCTGCATGGCACAGGGCATATAAATATCGGCCTTGACGCGTCCCCAGGGCTTTTCACCGGCGTGGAACTCGGCGCCGAAGCGGTCCGCGTAGGGCTTGCAGTGCATCGGGTCATTTTTGCGCATTTCGAGCAAAAACGCGACCTTTTCTTCGTTCATGCCTTCCGGATCGTAAACATAGCCGTCCGGACCGGAAATGGTGATCACCTTCGCGCCCAGCTCGGTCATTTTACGGGCGACGCCCCAGGCCACCTGGCCGAAACCGGAAATAGCTACACGGGCACCGGAAAGTTCCCTGCCCAGATGCGCAAAGAGTTCCTGCGTGTAATAGCAGGCACCGTTGCCGGTCGCGGCGGGACGGCCGAGACTGCCGCCGTAGGTCGGATCCTTACCGGTCACGGCACCTGCCTCAAAGCGGCCCGTCAGACGCTTGTACTGACCGTACAAATAGCCTATCTCACGGGCTCCGACGCCGATATCTCCGGCGGGGCTGTCTGTATCGGCACCGATATAGCGGTAAAGCTCCGTCATGAAGCTCTGGCAGAAGCGCATGACCTCGGCATCGGATTTGCCGATGGGATCAAAGTCGCTGCCGCCCTTGGCGCCGCCGATAGCCATCGTGGTCAGACTGTCCTTGAAGGTCTGCTCGAAGGCCAGGAATTTCATGGTATCCAGTGTTACGTTGGAAGCAAAACGCAGGCCGCCCTTATACGGGCCGATAGCGCTGCTGAACTGCACGCGGTAGCCGCGGTTCACATGAGCCTGCCCCCGGTCATCGGTCCAGGGTACGCGGAACATAACGGTTTTTTCGGGCTCTACCAGACGTTCCAGCAAAGCTTCTCTGCGATAGCGCTCTTCATTGGCTTCGATCATGGGACGGAGGGAACCGAGAACTTCCGTGACGGTCTGCAGGAACAGGGGCTGATCGGGATTATTTTTCCGAACGGATTCCAATATTTCATCTACATAGGACATAACTGGGGTACTTCCTTTCTGCGGGGAATTCGCGGCACATCGGCATATCCGTACCGCATGGGCAGCACTATACTACATGTGATTAAGGAATGCAAGCAGAAAATGAAAATTTGTAAAATTTTTATTGTGCAAAGCGCCTCCCGCTTAAATTTCGAATTCCGCATCCGTTTTTCTGCGGACCTGCGTTTGTAAAGCGCGGCATGCTTGGTCTGTTTTCTTAATTTTCGTAACTGCGCAGTTAATTTTCTTTCGTGTCATTTGACGTGTCCGGAGGCGGAACGGGGCTTTCTGCCGCAGTGCAGGCCGGAAAATCAAAAAAGGCGCAGCCCTTTTCTGGGCTGCCCCTTCGTCAGTACTTATGCGCTTGCTCTATCGTTTTCAGCCGTGCGGGCTCAATGCTTTTCCCGGCTCCACATGAGGCAGTACAGCTGCGTACGCCCGGCGAAATGCTCCGTCCGCATCAGCTCCATGACTTCCTCACGGGTATACCAGGCGGCCTGTATCTCTTCAAACACGGAATCACTGCCGGTGATCGTCCCGGAAGCCGTTCCTGTCACGAAAATATTTTTTTCGTTGGAAATGCCGATCGCATTGTAGCTGACCGGAAGGATCTCGTCGACGGAATCCAGATGCAGGCCAGTTTCCTCCCGCAGTTCCCGCGCTGCAGCCTCCGGAACGCTCTCTCCGGGCTCGATCAGTCCCGCCGGGAAGGAAAAGATCCACTCTCCCGCAGCCATGCGGAATTCCTTCGTCAGCAGGACACGGCTGCGGTCTGCCGAGTGGAGGATCATCACCACCGCATCGGCACGGCTGCCCCGCAGATCCTCCAAACTGTGCAGATCCCGGTTCCGGCTGACGATCTCATATACCTTTTCCTGTCCGTCCTCGGTCTGATAAAACAAATTGTAGCGGGTGATAAAGCGCCCCGGCTCCCTTTTTTCCAATCCCTTGAATTTCATACGCCCCTCCATTCATAATTCCCGGCAATAATAAAACTCCCGCGCAGGCGGGAGTTTCGGACGTTTCGGCAGTGCCGCACTTAATTCGCAGAAGAAGCGGCCTCGGAGGACGCGGCTTCGGAAGAAGCAGCTTCGGTAGGCTTCTCAACATAGCTCAGTTCAAGCTTCAGTCTGCCGAATGCTTTGTTGACCTTGAATTCCTTCGCGGCAGCGGCCCATTCCTTATAGACCCCTTCGAAGTATTCTTCCTGAACGGAATCGATCAGGGAGAGACGCTTGGTCTCGGACATTTCCTCGTCATGGTCGGCTTCGCAGTAAATGACATACCAACAGCCTTCGCTTTCCAGATAATCGGTAGCCATATATTCGCCGGTCTTCAGCTTCAGGCCGTTCTCGCGGATCTTGCTGACATTGGTCAGATCTTCACGCAGGTAGGAATAGGTGTTGAAGGACAGCTGATCCTTATTTGCTTCGTAAATATCATCGGGCGCGGTTCCGTTGTCCAGCTCGGATATCACATAATTGACCAGCGCCTGATTGTAGACCTTCAGGCCGAGAGGATTATCCTGATCTTCCTCGGCGGTCTTCTTGATTGTGAAATACTTCACCGTGAACTCATCATATTCCTTGGGATCCGGCACGTGAGTCTTCTGCTGCTTCACGGCGTCCCATACCTTTACGGCGAGTTCCGCTTTGCCGAGGATCTCCGCAATGCGGCTGTCGCTGAGGCTGCCGGCCAGCGTGAAGAAGGAAGGATCCAGGTCTTCATGCAACTTGGCTACGGTCTTATCGATCTTGGCTTTATCCTCTTCCGTCAAAGAAACCTTGAGTTCTTCGGCCTTATCGCAGAGGATATAGGTCTGCAGGATCTGCGCCATGACGTTTTCCTTCAGGGACTGCGCCATATTCTGCGTACGGGTGCCGCTGGCCATGGACCACATATCGGTCACGCCGTAAATGTAGTAGTACATATAGGCATAGCTGCCTTCATTTTCCCACTGATACAGGCGGAGCCAGAAATTGGCTTCATCCATATAGGTGATCTCGTCACCATACTTGGCAGCCCAGGTTTCGGCGTACTTGGACGTATTTACGCTGCAGCCGGCAGCGAGCATCAGAACCGCCAGAACCAGGGCGAGCACTTTGACGCATTTTTTCATGAGTGGATTACCTCCAAAAAGATCATCGCGGGCGCACACGTCCGCAAGCTAAGTCATTATACTTTTTTTTACCAGGCTTGGCAAGGCTTTTTTACGCGTTTTGCAGGAAAACGGAGCCGCGATCAGGATCTGACCGCGGATTTCAGCTTCTGCGTCAAAGCATCCGCTTCCTCAATCAGCTTTTCGTCGGTCGTGACGTCTCCGTCGCGGAAAAGCAGATACAGTGCCGGTTCATCGCCCGCCTGCAGACGCACCCTTCCGCGGTAATCCTGTACGACATGCACGAGAGCCTGCGGGTCAAAGGGCGCTTCCTTCAGCAGCAGGACCTTCAGCCGGCGGTGGTCCCCCTCCATATCCGTGATATACGCCTCATGGGCATGTGCCCGCAGCCGTGCGATGCGGAGCAGGTGCTGCACCGAACGGGGGATATTGCCGAACCGGTCGATCAGTTCGTCCTGCATATCTTCATAATCCGGATCGCGCCGGATAAAGGCAATGCGCCGGTAAATATCCATCTTCTGATTCTCGTTGGGGATGTAAGAAGCCGGGATGTTTGCGTCGATATCAAGATCGATGACCGTTTCGAAGCGCAAGCCCTCGCTTTCGCCCTTCAGTTCGCGCACCGCGTTGCCCAGCAGCTTGCAGTAAAGGTCGTAGCCGACTGCCTCCATATGCCCTGACTGTTCGGCGCCAAGCAGATTGCCCGCGCCGCGGATCTCCAGATCCCGCATGGAAATACGGATGCCGGAGCCCAGTTCCGTATAATCGCGGATGGCCTGCAGACGCTTTTCCGCGACATCCTTCAGCATCTTCCCTCCCTGATAGAACAGGAAGGCGTAGGCATTGCGGTTGGAGCGTCCAACACGGCCGCGCAGCTGATACAGCTGCGCCAGTCCGAACCGTTCCGCATCCTGAATGATGATGGTATTGACATTCGGGATATCCAGTCCGGTCTCGATGATGCTGGTGGAAACAAGCACATCTATATCGCCGCTGATAAAATCGAACATGATCTGCTCCAGCTCACGCTCGTGCATCTGCCCGTGCGCAAAAGCGACCGCGGCATCGGGTGCCAGCGACTGTACCTTCGCGGCGACCTCCTGAATATTGTTCACCCGGTTGGAAACGTAATACACCTGCCCGCCGCGGGCCAGTTCACGTGCGATTGCCTCGCGGACCAGCTCGCTGTTATACTGCGCAACATAGGTCTGGATGGCGACACGGTCCATGGGCGGCTCATCCAGAACGCTCATGTCGCGGATCCCGATCATGCTCATATGGAGCGTGCGCGGGATGGGCGTCGCCGTCAGTGAAAGGACATCCACGTTCCTGCGGAGCTTTTTGATCTTTTCCTTATCGCTCACGCCGAAGCGCTGCTCTTCGTCGATGATCAGCAGGCCCAGATCCTTGAAGGAAACATCCTTCGAAAGCATCCGGTGCGTCCCGATGACGATATCCATCCTGCCGCTGCGCAGTTCCTCGATGGTGCCCTTCAGCTGGGCAGGCGTGCGGAAGCGGCTGAGCAGACCGACCCGGACGGGATAATCCTTCATGCGGGCCGTAAAAGTATTGTAATGCTGCTGTGCAAGGATGGTGGTGGGGACCAGGTATGCCACCTGCTTGCTTTCCTGCACCGCCTTGAAGGCGGCTCGGATAGCGATCTCGGTCTTGCCGAAGCCGACATCGCCGCAGATCAGACGGTCCATGATTTTGCCGGTCTCCATGTCATTTTTCACTGCATCGATGGCTTTGATCTGGTCATCCGTTTCTTCATAGGGAAAATTTTCCTCGAACTCACGCTGCCAAACCGTATCGGGGCCGTACACATAGCCCTGTGCCTGCTGTCTTTCGGAATACAGCGCCACCAGATCCTTCGCGATCTCTCTGACCGCTTTCTTCACGCGGGTCTTGGTCTTCTGCCATTCCTGACCGCCCAAACGGTTCAGCGTCGGCACGGCCTCCGCGTCCGCAGAGGCGTATTTCTGGACACAGTTCATCTGCGTGACGGGCGCATACAGCACGCCTCCGTCCTTATATACGATCTTCAGATAATCCTTTTCGACATTCTCGACGATCTTTTTTTCGATGCCCTGATAAATGCCTAGACCGTAGCTTTCGTGGATCACGTAATCGCCCACATTGAGGTCGGAAATACCGCTCAGCTTCGTCCCGCCGGAATACCGTTTGCGGGGCTTTTTGCGGGTGCGGCCGAACAGGTCTCCCTCGGAAATGACCGCCAGCTTCAGCTGCGGATACTCAAAGCTCTTGTGGATATTTCCGTACGTGACCAGAATCTGCCCGGGGAATACCTCTTCCCGGTAGTCCCCGGCGTAAAACGCCGTCAGATCATAACCGGTCAGATCCGCCGCAAGACGCTCCGCACGTCTGCGGGAGCCGCACAGCAATATGATATGATACTGACTCTTTTTCCATTTCTGCAGATCCTGTACGAGCAGTTCAAAATGCCCGCCGTAGCTGTGGATGGCACGGACGTGCAGCTGGTAGCCGACGGGGGCCGGGATCGGGTCGCCGCGGTAATCCAGGCCGGAAAGCAGCAGCGCGTGAGGACGGTTCATGGCCCGCCAGAGCTCATCCGGCTCCCGCAGCGCCGGCGGCGCGGGGCACTCTTCTCCGGCCGCGGCCATTTCCTCCAGGCGGCGGACCATGCTTTCCTGATATTCGGAAGTGACCGCCTCCGCTTTTTCCTTCAGCCGTGGCGGCTCGTCCACGACGATATAATCCTCGCTGCTGATATAATCCAGCAAAGACGCACTTTGATCCGCCGCTTCCGAAGCCGCATAGATGCGGATCTCCTGCAGATTTTCCAGGCTGCGCTGGGTCTCCGGATCAAAGCTGCGGATGGAATCGACCTCATCGTCCCAGAATTCTATCCGGACGGGGGCATCCTCCGCCAGCGGGTAGATATCCAATATCCCGCCGTGCAGGGAAAATTCACCGGGCATGGCGACGGTCTCTTCCCGGCTGTACCCGAGCAGCACCAAATCTTCACAGAGTGCCGGCACTTCCCGGATATCCCCGGGACGCAGCCGCAGGGCACTTTCCCGCAGCCGCCGCGGTTCGGAGATCCGGTCGAGCAGCGCATCCACGGTGGTAACGCACACGAGAGGATGCCCCTCCAGCAGTGCCTTCAGCGCGGTCATGCGCTGCCGTGTCAGCAGACTGCCCTGCACATCCGCCTGCGCGAACAGCAGGTCCTTGGCCGGATACAGAAAACAGGGAAGCGGTGTAAAGGTCTGCGCATCGTCGAAAAGTTCCTTTGCGCGCACCTCATTGTAGGTCAAAAGCAGGATCACACGGTCCTCGGGCAGGGCTTCCAGCGCGAAATGGACCATTTGCGAATCCGCGCAGCCGCAGACGGAGACCGGTGCGCCCCCGTCCCTCAGATCTCCTGTGATATGATCAAAATCGGCCAGTCCTTTCAGGGAGGCCAGGAAATTTTTCGCCATTATTTTTCCGCCTTCCCGTTATAGCGGTTCATCGCGGCACCGCCGCCCTCCCGCAGGAACAGTTCTGCGGCATCCGCGGCCAGCTTCCATTCTTCATGCACGTTCTTCAATTCTTCGCCGGTAAAATGCGATAGAACGAAATCAGCCAGGTCCATCTGTTCCGGCTTAAAGCCGCAGCCGCAGCGAATACGGGGGAAGGCATCGCTTCCCAACATTTTGATCAGATTTTTCAGGCCGTTATGCCCGCCGGCACTGCCCTTCAGGCGGATGCGCAGCTGACCGAGCGACAGATTGATATCGTCGCATACGATCAGGATATCCTCCGGGGCGATGCGGTAATAGTGCGCAAGCGGCGCCGCGCATTCACCGCTCAGATTCATATAGGTAAGGGGTTTGACCAGCAAAACCTTTTCGCCGGCCAGCACACCCATGCCGGTAAGTCCCTTTTCGCGGTTCACATTGACCTCGATCCCGGCGCGGGAAGCCAGCTCGTCTATCACGGCAAAGCCCATGTTGTGGCGTGTGTTTTCATACTTGCTGCCCGGATTGCCGAGCCCGACGATCATTTTCACAGGCTGTAATTCCTCTTTTTTCTTTTTGCGAAAGAAATCAAAAAGCTTCATATACGTTTTTCCTCCGCTCGCGGTTCTGCCGCGGTTCTGGAAAAGCCCTGCCGGAGAAAGCCCGCAGGGCCTTTCCGGGAACAGAGCACGGTTCCGGTCATTATAACACATTTTTTCTTCAAAAACAGTCCGAAAAATACTTTGCGGCCCCGGCTTTGCTGTGATATACTCATACCGAAATGCAAAGGAGCGTGAGACCTATGCGCCGAAAAATGCTGTTTGCAGCCTGCCTGTATATGATCGCCGCCGCTGCGGCGGGAACATGGCTTCTCCTCGGTTCCATTTTGACATACGGGCCGTTTTTCAGATACTTTACCAATCTGAGCAATCTGCTGGCAGGAGGCGTTTCCCTGCTGATATTGATCAGTCTGCTGCGTAAGAAACCGCTCTCCCGGCACCTCACCCTGGCGATGCTGGCGGCCTCATCGGCCGTAACGCTGACACTGCTGACGGTAGCCGTATTTCTGGGGCCCATCACGGTCCTGCAGGGAGGCGATTATCTGTCCATGTTCCGCGGCCCACTCCTGCTGTTTCATTTCCTCACCCCCGCGGCGGCCTTCGTCACGTTCTCGTTTCTGATGAAATCTCAGCGCCTGTTAAAGCGCGATGTTCTGTTCGGCCTGCTGCCGACATTTGTGTACGGGGCCGTTTACGCCTTCATGATCATCCGCGGAAACTGGCCTGATTTTTACCATTTTACCTTCGGCGGGCGCTACGCGCTGGCCCCGCTCGTGTTTGCGGTGATGCTCGGCGTCAGTCTGGGGATCTCCGCACTGCTGGTGAAGCTGCACAATCTCCGCAAAGAATAATGCGGCCCGCTGCCGCTTATCGGAAAGGAAGAAAATATGATTTATTCGGATTTTCAGGAATTGAAGCTGTCTCGGCTCGGTTTCGGTACCATGCGTCTGCCTAAAAAGGAGGATCAGAGCATCGACCGCGAAAAGACCGAGGAAATGGTCGCCTATGCGCTCAGCCACGGAATCAATTATTTCGATACGGCTTATCCGTATCACGACGGCTTCTCGGAGCGCGTCATCGGAGATATCCTGAAGCAGTATCCCCGCGAAAGCTTTTATCTGGCCACCAAATATCCCGGCCATCAGACGCCTTTCCGGCGTCCGGAAGAGGTTTTCGAAGAGCAGCTGAAGAAATGCCAGGTGGAATATTTCGACTTCTATCTGCTGCACAACGTCAACGAAATGTCCGTCAAGACCTACATGGACGATTCCCTGGGCATTCTGGACTACTTCACGGAGCAGAAGCGGCTGGGCAGGATCCGTCACCTCGGCTTTTCCAACCACAGCACGCCGGAGACCCTGGAGAAATTCCTGAACTATGCGGGAGACCGCGTGGAATTCTGCCAGATCCAGCTCAACTATCTGGACTGGAGCCTGCAGGACGCGGCCCGGAAATATGAGATCATCAAAAATCACGGCCTGCCCGTTTGGGTCATGGAACCGGTACGCGGCGGCAAGCTGGCACAGCTCCCTCCGAGCGAAACGGCCTCCCTGCGGGCGCTGCGGCGCGACGAAAGCACGGCCGCCTGGTGCTTCCGCTTCCTGCAGACCCTGCCGCAGGTCAAGATGGTCCTGAGCGGGATGTCCTCTCTGGAGCAGATGCAGGACAACATCCGCACCTTCGAGGAAGAAAAGCCGCTGAACCGGGAAGAGACCGCGCTGCTGTTCGCCATCGCCGACCGTCTGAAAAATGCGGTTCCCTGCACCGGCTGCCGCTATTGCACGGCCGGCTGCCCGATGCACCTCGATATCCCGCGCCTGATCAGGCTGTATAACGATTACCGCGTTCAGCCGGCTCTTATGACCAGACTGCAGCTGGATGCCCTGGGTGAAGACCAGAGCCCGGTCAACTGCATCGGCTGCGGCGCCTGTTCCCGCGCCTGCCCGCAGAATATCGATATCCCCGCCGAATTCAAAAAATTCTCCGCCATGCTGGCAGAAAATCCCAGCTGGGCAGAGGTCTGCCGCCGCAGAGAAGCCAGAGCTGCCGAGCTGGCGCAGAAAGAGCACAAGGACTGAGGCGCAGCCGGAACGGTATCCGGATATCGCCGCGCATGAGCGGATCCTGACATAATAAATCCCCGCCGGACAGGATGAAAGTTCCTTGCGGCGGGGATATTTTCATCTGCAGGCGGCACCGGGCCGCATGATGCTTCCCGATGAGATACCGGTTTTAATAATCCTCCAGCAGTCCGGGCGGGCAGAACATTTCCATGCCCCGGAAAACAGGCTTGCCGTCCTCATCGCATTCCAGACGGACAGCTTCCAGATTCATAGGGACCTTGCGTCCTTCTATCTCGGTCCTTCCGTTCAGGTCCCAAAGCAGGCGGGAAATAAAACCGCCGTGGGACACCATCAGAATCGTTTCGTTCTGCAGCTCCGGGCGGGAGAAGATATCGGTAATGAATTCGTGCGCACGGTCGGCCGCTTTATTGGCACACTCTACGCTCGGGGGCAGATTTTCCCCGTCCAGGTCCTTCCAATATGCCTTGAAGCCTTCGCCGGGGATTTCCTGATTGGGGCCGCTCCCGATCTTCCCTTCCCATTCTCCCAGTTCGACCTCACGCAGCCGGCGGTCGAACAGGATCGGAACGCCGCAGGGCCTGGCAGTCGCTTCATAACGCTCCCGGCAGCCGCAGCGCGCCAAAAAAACGGCCCGGTTTTTCAAAAAATCGGGATGCTTCTGCAGGATCAGTCCCGCCGTTTCATACGCACGGCTCAGGTGACTTGTGATACACAGGGAAAAAGGGATCTTGGAAAGGCCCTCGGCGGATATTTCCGCCTGACGCCGCCCCGTATCGTTCAAAGGGATATCCGTGCAGCCCTGCATCCGCTGCTCGATATTCCAGTTGGTTTCTCCGTGACGCAGTAAATATACAATCATGTCAGCTCCTTTGAGATCATAATCGCTAGGGTCCCACTATACCATAAAGAGAAAGCAGAAACAAGCCGCAGGTTTTTCCCGCGGCTTGCTTCTGCAAGGGCCTTCCTTACGCTTTATTTTGTGAATTCCAGTAAATATACCACCGAACCGCCGTTGAAGAAAGTGAAGCGGAAATTGCCGTTTTTATCTGCTTCGAGCGGGATGCCGATCTCGGGGCTGTTGTCGGCCGCGTTTTCGGAGATCGTCTTTTTGGTGCATTTTTCATAGCCGGGGCAGCTGACGGCAAAGCTGCTCTGAGCGCCCGCGAACTGGGAGATCAGCAGACGGACGGTGCCGCCCTCTTCCGCGGCAAGCAGGCTGACCTCCTGCGGCTTTTCGGCGTCGATATGGATGCGGGATGCGAGCTTCACCACATCCGCGTAGAATTTCAGGCCGTAATAGGTCTTGGTGATCTGGCCGGCATTATTGAAAACGCCGAAGTTGCCGCGGAACCAGCGGTAGAAGAAGGCGATATCGATCGCTTCATCTGTCAGTTCCGCCAGTGCGGAAGCCGCCAGCGCGGCATTGACGGTCTGCCCGTAGTTGCCTTCGGAAATGCGGCCCCAGTCGTACGGTGCCATATTCCACTCCGCGGCGCATACGGTCGTATCGCAGTAGCCGTACCGGTCAAGCACGGCACGGGCATCGCGGACATATTTGCGGAATACCTCAAAATCCCGCATGTAAATGGTAAATGCGAAGAAATCCAGACGGATCTTGTTTTCGGCAAGATATTTTACGAACGGCTCCCAGTTTTCCTTTCTGGCGCTTACGGGGCCGCCCACCTGCAGCTCGGGATATGCCTCGTGCAGAACACGCTCGGTCACACGGAACATCTCGCAGTAGGTCGAGAAGGGCTCGGTAAAGAGGGCGCAGATCGTATCGGGCTCTTCCCAGACAGTAACACGGGTGATATTCAGATGCATCCCGCCGCCCCATCCGTCCTTGTAGTGACGGATGATATTGAGACCGATGCGGGCCCATTTTTCAAAATCCGCCGGTGTCCCGACTCGGCGGGAATTGCCGGAATGGTCTATGGTCTCGCCCAGGCGGAATTCGATCTCCTGCCCCTTCAGGCATTCGAAATAATCATCGGTATCTGCAAACACATAATTGGCCGGGTCATTTTCATCCAGCGAGAAGATCGGGAAAATGCGGCTGATATCTACCAGATCGAAGCTGGGATTTTCCAGGGAAGCATCATGATGCCGCACACAGCGCAGATTCAGATCCCGGAAGCATTTCTGCTGCATATTCTGCTTGCGGATATAGCTGTCGTTAAGGCCGAGCTTGCGCAGTTCCTCCTGCTTTTCGCTGCGCTTGACATAAGAGACCATAGGCGAATTGCACATGCCCAGAATATTGCGCATTGCGCCGACGGATTGCTCCGGATGCAGTTCGATATTCACTTGGTTCATATTTGCCTCCTGAAAAATTCTCTGCGGCTGCTGATGTCTTCGCCGCGAATTAACTATTTTGTAACATATCATACATTTTTTGTAAAGTACCGGAACAGCCGAAAATGCCCGCGGTGCGGCCGCCTGCCGGAACTTGCAATGCCGCGGGCAGATGGCTATAATAGGCCCCGGGCCGCTGCGGCCCTCACGGAGGTATCATTATGATATATGATCAGACATATTTTGCGCTGCTGAGCGAACGGCAGAAAGCCGTCTATGCGCCGGAACTGGAGAAGATCCCGGAAGAGCTGGCGGAAGAGACCGTCCGGCATCTGCATCCGGATTTCCAATGCGGCAGTCAGGCGGAAGCCTGCGGGGTAAGCCTGAAAGCTTTTCATCTGGGCATGCTCCTGAAGCTTCTTCCGACATTCCGCGCACAGTGCGAGGCGCTGGGATATCCGGCATATATTTTCGACAACTACCTGAAATACGAATGGGGCGAATGGGAAGACGAACAGGATTCGGATCTGCAGAATCTGGAATGGTGCAGCAGCTTTCTGCTCCATAAAAATTTCCATATCGGGCGCCTCAACTACAAATATTCGCATCGCGGCGGCATTCCCGTCCTCGGCATGCATATCCCGGGTTCCGCCCGCAGCGGACGCCTGACGCCCGAGGCCGTAAAGGAATCCATGCAGGAAGCCTACCGCTTCTTCGGATATTCCGCCACGGGAAGGAAAATGCCCATTACGGGCCGGAGCTGGGTGCTTTCCTCCTCCAATGCCCGCCTGTTCCGTGAAGGTTCGCACATCCTCTGGTTCCGGAAGATCTTCACGATCACCAAAGAATTCGACAAGCCTGATCCCGGTGCCTTCAAGCTGATCTTCGGTCTGCCCGCCGGAACGCCCCTGGAGCAGCTGCCGAGGGACACTTCCCTGCGGAGTGCCGCGGCGGCACTGTATGAACAGGGCGGATATCTGAATATCGCAGAAGGCTACGTGCTCTTTGACGGACACAGCTTCCCCGAGGAATGATATTCCCGCGGCACAGGCCGCGGCAGTCTGACATACAATAAAAAAGACGTCGGAAAAAAACATGTACCCTCCTTACCGGTTTATCCGGCAAAGAGGGTACATATCAAGACCGACGTCTTTTTTCATCCGGTGATCCGGCTCAGGCTTCCTTCTCCAGGGCCTTGTAGGCGAACGCAGCGAGGGCAGCGCCGACCAGAGGACCGACGATGAACACCCACAGAGAGGCGATCGGATCACTGTTGCCTGCGATCGCGGCAGCGATAGCCGGGCCGATGCTGCGGGCAGGGTTGACGGAAGTACCGGTCAAACCGATTCCCAGGATGTGGACCAATACCAGAGTCAGGCCGATGACCAATCCGCCGAAAGAGCCATGGCCCGCGCGTTTGGAAGTAACGCCGAGGATCGCGATAACGAATACGAAGGTCAGAACGACCTCGACCAGCAAACCGACAGCTGCATTGCCGCCGACGCCGGTCAATCCGTTAGCACCGAAGCCGCCGGTCATGTCCTTGATACCGCCGCAGCGGAAAATGACTGCGAGGATACCGGAGCCGGCACAGGGGCCCAGGAACTGAGCGATCACATAACCGACGAATTCTTTGAGGCTGATACCGCCGGAGATAAGGACCCCAAGGGAAACCGCGGGGTTAATGTGGCATCCGGAAATATTTCCGATCGAATATGCCATGGCAACAATCACGAGGCCGAAAGCAAGTGCCGTAAGGATGTAGCCGCCACCCTGAGCCGCATTGCAGCCGACCAGCATCGCGGTACCGCAGCCGAACGTAACAAGGACCGCTGTACCAATGAACTCAGCAAACAATTTTTTCATAGGAAATACCTCCCTCGTATAATAGTTTTTGTAAGGTTAATAGTTACTCTTTATTCCTCTCTAAAAGAGGAAGGATGTCCCGCCTCTAAGGGAAAATCCCCTGCATCTTGACAATCGATCAATCGGCTTGGTAAAGCCCATGGTATAATTGACCTTAGTGTCAATCAGGTATAAGTTCTTTTTTCTCCTGTTGGCCAATAATGGCACTTCATAGAAAGCCTGTTCCCCTGAGCCGGAAGTTAACTTCAAACCAGCTGGCTGTTTGCCTGAGCTTTAGGACTGCCCTTTGGCAGTGGGGTTCGCATCGGTCCTTCTCAGGCTGGATTCTTATACGCGAGG
>JAZLHR010000035.1:0-7013 GCA_045616945.1 Lachnospiraceae bacterium
ATCGCTATGGTTACGGCGGTTTTTGCATAGAAAAAAGCTTCTTCCTGAGAGTGGGCGGAAAAACGGCAGAGCCGCAAGCAACTTGCACTTGCGGCTCTGCCGTTTGGGTTAGTTAACGGGCTGAGTTTTTTTACAGCCCCTCGATATGGTTGCGGGGGAAGGATTCGGCTCACAAATCCCTCCAGTAGAGGAACATAAGCAAGAACCTCGCCCAATGTGCTGGGGCCTCCCCTTATTAAATTCCCTGCCCCCTCTATCTGTATTTCTCATCAAGCAGGGCGTTCAGGACGTCCATGGTCTCTTTTCCGGGGGGATTTGTGTCCGCCAGCGGAAAAGGGATGCCGAGTGCGTCGTATTTCTCTTTGCAGAAATTGCGGAACGGGAGCAGCTCGACCTTTTCGACGCAGCGGAAATGCCGCGCCGTTTCGTTGAGCGAACGGACAGATGCCTCGCTGTCGGTCTTTCCGGGGATGATGACCCGGCGGAGCCATGTCGGGATGCCGCGGCGGTCGAGTTCGGCCAGGAAAGCTTCCGCATCTGCAAGATGCGCCCGGGTATTGGCATAATACTCGGCTTCGGTCGGATATTTGTGATCGAGCAGGACAAGGTCGGTCACGTCCAACAGTGTCTTCGCGCTGTCATTCAGGATGCGGCCGGATGTATCCAGCGCTGTGTGGATGCCGCTGTCCTTGAGCTTGCGGAAGAGTGCGGCGACAAAATCCGCCTGCATGAGCGGCTCTCCGCCGGAGACGGTCACACCGCCGCTATTACCGAAATAGGAACGGAAGCGGAGGATACGCCGGCAGAGCTCGTCCGTATCAGCCTCCTCACCGCCCGCAAAATCCCATGTATCCGGGTTGTGGCAGCAGATGCAGCGGAGCGGACAGCCCTGCACAAAAACGACGCAGCGCACACCGGGACCGTCAACGGTACCGAGACTCTGTACCGAATGGATACGCCCCTTCATCAGACGAAGGAATGGAATGTGCGCATGATGACTTCGCGCTGCTGTTCCTTCGAGAGCTTGCAGAAATTCACCGCGTAGCCGGAAACCCGGATCGTGAGGTTCGGGTACTTTTCGGGATGATCGTATGCGTCAAGCAGGGTCTCACGGTTCATGACGTTGACGTTGATATGGTGTGCGTCATTGAGGAAATAGCCGTCCAGGATGGTGACCAGGTTATCTACGCGCTCCTGCTCCGTCTTGCCGAGTGCATCGGGAATGATGGAGAAGGTATTGGAGATACCGTCGGAGGCAGAAGAGTACGGAAGCTTGGAGACAGAGTTCAGGGATGCAAGCGCACCGTTCTGCTCGCGGCCGTGCATCGGGTTCGCACCGGGTGCAAAAGGTTCGCCCTTCTTTCTTCCGTCGGGAGATGCGCCGGTCTTCTTGCCGTACACGACGTTGGAGGTGATGGTCAGCGCGGAAAGGGTGTGCAGTGCGCCGCGGTATGCGGGCGTCTTTTTCAGCTCATTGTGGACGCGGACGAGCATATCTTCGGCGATCTCATCGACGCGGTCATCGTCATTGCCGTATTTCGGGAAATCTCCGATGGTTTCGAAATCTACGATGATGCCGTTTTCGTCACGGATGGGCTTGACGGTGGCATACTTGATCGCGGAAAGGGAGTCGGTGATAACGGAAAGGCCGGCCACGCCGAACGCCATCAGACGTTCCACATCGGTATCGTGAAGAGCCATCTGGGTCTTTTCGTAAGCATATTTGTCGTGCATGTAGTGGATGCAGTTCATCGTATTGACATAGAGGCGGCACAGCCATTCAAGATAGATGTCAAAACGCTCCATGACCTTGGTATAGTCAAGGACTTCATCCTCCATCGGGCTCATCTGCGGTCCGAGGTGTGTGCCGAAAACGTTATCTACGCCGCCGTTGATCGCGATCAGCAGCAGCTTTACAAGGTTGGTGCGCGCTCCGAAGAACTGCATCTGCTTGCCGACCTTCATCGCGGATACGCAGCAGGCGATCGCGTAGTCGTCACCGAAGCGGGGACGCATAAGGTCGTCGTTCTCGTACTGAATCGCATCGGTGTCGCAGGAGACCTTGGCACAGAATTTTTTGAATCCCTCGGGAAGCGCGTGGCTCCACAGGACCGTAAGGTTCGGCTCCGGTGCGGGACCGAGGTTGTACAGGGTATTCAGCATACGGAAGGAAGACTTGGTGACAAGGGTCTTGTGGTTCAGATTCATGCCGCCGATGCCTTCGGTGATCCACATGGGATCGCCACCGAAAAGCTCGTTGTAATCAGCCGTGCGGAGATGACGGGCGCAGCGAAGCTTGAGAACCAGATCGTCGATGAGCTCCTGCGCGCCTTCCTCGGTAAGGATGCCGGCTTTGATATCACGCTCGATGTAAATGTCGAAGAAGGTGGACGTTCTGCCGAAGGACATGGCCGCACCGTTCTGCTCTTTGTTGGCGGCAAGGTAGCCGAAGTAGGTCCACTGGATGGCTTCGCGGGCATTCGCTGCCGGCTTGGAAATATCGCAGCCGTACATGGCGGCCATTTCCTTCAGCTTTCCGAGGAAATTGATCTGCTGATAAAGCTCTTCAAGCAGACGGATGTTATCGACATCCATGAGTTTTTCGCCGCGTTTGGCCTTATCCTTCTTCTTTTCCTGAATGAGGAAATCGATACCGTAGAGGGCGACTCTGCGGTAGTCGCCGATGATACGTCCCCGGCCGTAGGCATCGGGAAGTCCGGTCAAAAGTGCGCAGTGGCGCGCGGCCTTCATTTCATCGGTATAAACACGGAACACACCGTCGTTGTGGGTGGTGCGGTAGGTAAAATATTCTTCGATCTGGTCGCCGAGCTTGTAGCCGTATGTCTCGCAGGCGGAGCGGGCCATGCGGATGCCGCCGAAGGGATTGACACCGCGCGTGAGCGGCGCTTCGGTCTGGAGGCCGACAATGATATCGGAATCGGTGAGATAGCCGGGCTTATAGTTGCACAGAGAGGAGACCGTGGTGGTATTGATCGAGAGGACGCCGCCCTTTTCCTGCTCCAGCTTTTTCAGGCGTTCCAGTTCGGCAAGCGCTTTTTTCGTGCGCTCGGTCGGGCCCTTCAAAAACGAGCTGTCGCCGGAATACGGGGTATAGTTCTTGTCGATGAAGTCACGAACATTGATCTTTTCCTGCCATTCACCCGCGGTGAATCCGTACCACTGTTCAAAATTCATGATTGTTTTCCTTTCTTTTTTGTTTTGATAAACAAAAGAAGACACCCCTGCAAGTAACAGAGCTGCCCAGACGGTCGGCATATGATTCCCCAAACGGTACATTGTGTTAATTCACATTCCGCCAGCACCGAAGGAGTTTTGATCAATACGATCACCTACCATACTACTCTGTTTTTCTTTTTTGTCAAGAGGATAAAGATGATTTAGCGGAGGGAAAATCGGCAGGCGGAAAGCCGGGGAGGATGGCGAAGGAAGGGGAGAAAGATTTATGGATGCATGAAATTACGAGAGTTGCGCTCGTTCTATTTAGCATAAGAAATTTCCTGCCATTTTTTTATTCTTTACCAAATCTCCAGTTGCCATGCGCTTCATTATGAAGAAAACACTCCTTAGTAATTTCCGCCTTTTTGTAGTATCGACAAATCCATACCGGGATTCGATTGCTGCATTTTTGAGCGGCGATTATTCGATGCCTTCCGTCCGACATGAAGGAAAATGTACCGGACTCCACTTCAAAGAGTACCTTGATAGGAGCCTGAAAATACGCATCAAAAACATCGGGATACTTTCTCTTGATTTTTTTGGCGACTTTTTTTCCACCCGACACCCCATTTTCAGAAAGACATTTCTCTAGCCGCTTATTTAAGTAAACAAAGTCTTTCTCGGTATGCCCATGCCATGGAAATTGAACGTCTTTGAGGTCCTCTCCACTAATTAGAGTTGGATCAATGCATTCTTGGCTTTCTATTATCAAAATGTCTTCATCATCGCCAATATTATCGTATTCATCTTCTTGTCCCTCTTCCCAATAATACGAATAATCAAAAAAGAGTCTTCTCCTTATGGTCGAAAACATGTTTGTTATTTTCATAATGTATCGTGCCCCAAAAGAATTTCGTATGGCTTTTTGTGAATGATACGACCTTAATAGAATACAATGCTAATAGATATAATACACTATTCTAAGCTCTGCTTATCCAACAGAAACTCCTTCACTCCCATCATTACGTAACCTTTTTCGTCATGACGAGGCTTCATGCTTTTTTCCACAACGATTATCTTTTTAAAAGAATCGGCTGTTTTATCGAAAGGAATCGTTTCCTGCTCGTATTTTTTCTCATCGGGAATAGCATAAGCCGATTGGATATAATACTTTTTGCTGCCGAGTGAGGCGATAAAATCAATTTCCCGCTGGTTTCGTATTTCATTGTTTCCGGCATCTTTTTCCCGTGTCTCGATAACACCGACATCCACTTGATATCCTCTGTTCCGAAGTTCGTTGTAGATAATATTTTCCATAATATGGGTGCCTTCAATCTGTCGGAAGTTCAGGCGCGCGTTGCGAAGGCCGATATCTTCAAAATAGATCTTATACGGGGTTCCGATATATTTTCTGCCTTTGATATTATACCTTTTTACGCGGGAGAGCATAAAGGCGTCTTCCATGTGACCGATATATTTATCGACCGTAAAATCACTGATTTTTTCTTGTCTCACGGAGGCAAAAGTATCTGCGATTTTCTTTGGATTTGTCAGAGAAGATATGCCTGATGCGATGACATCAAGTACTTCACCAATCAAGCTGTTTTCCGGAAGCTGATAGCGCTTTATGACATCCCGCAGATACAATCGCTGCATTTGCGAAATCAAATATGTCGATTTCTGTTCTTCCGTAGTCATAAGGGCGACTGCGGGAAGACCGCCGTAGACAGAATATTCGTCATACGCTTCACTTTTATCGCCGCCCTTGAAAGCATAAAATTCCGAAAAGGAGAGCGGCAGTATATGAACTTCGTCTCCCCTGCCTTCAAATTCGGTAATGATATCCTTTGAAAGGAATTTTGAGTTGCTTCCGGTCACAAACACATCCATATTGCTCTTGCGCAGGAATCCGTTTAATACAGACTCAAAGGCACCGAGCTTCTGTACTTCATCCAGAAGGATATAGTACATTCCATCATCGACGATCTGCGGCATCAGCCAACTGATAAATTTTTTGGGGTCAACTTTGTGATCTTCTCTTTCGTTATCAAGAATAATCGGGTCTTCTCCGATCCTGAGAAGATCATCTGCAGCATCAAAAGCAAATTTGATGATGTGATCATCTGAAACGCCCTCTTCTTTGAGATGATTATAAAACAATGTATTGAGAAGATAGGATTTCCCGCTCCTGCGGATCCCGGTAATTACTTTTATAAATCCATTATGCTTTCGGACGACCAGTCGGTTTAAGTATTCTTCTCGTTTGATTTCCATTTTTTCCACCTGTTTCGTGTTTTTGCCTGCGGCGGTATTCTTACTGATTGCAGGGTAACACCGGGAAGAGATAATGTCAATCTGTTCATTTAATTTTTTTGCCGCTGGCGGCAAAAAAATTAAATGACGTTCCCATTCCCGATCTTCCTCGGTTTTGTCTTCCGGGCAGTGCCGTGCGGCGCGGGATCCGGGAGCCTCAGCATCGTACCGATACTGAGGCTCCCGGCGGCAGACGGGGAAACGCAGTTTGCCGCAATTGACCACGGTATCCGGATATGATATACTGAGTTTGTTGTGACAAATAATGCCCGGATGATGGTTTTGGTGAACGGGACATCCTGCTTCGTTTCTGTGCTGTGGATATGGAGGATGCCCGGCCTGACAAATGCATTTTGAGGGAGGACGATCATGGAACAAAAAATGGTTATCGGGGCGGATGGATTGCCGATGCCGCCGGATATCAATACGGAATTGCCGCCATATCCCGCCGATATGGTTTCTGTCAGCGTGCTGGGGCATGCGCCGAGCCTTCTCCCGGCCGGGAGTAAGTGGGCACTGGTATGGAACGATGAATTTGACGGGACTGAACTGGATCGCAGCAAATGGGATTATCGCCTGCATTTTTGGGGCAAAAGAAATCCCATCTACACCGATGAACCGGGCGCGGTCACGGTGAAGGACGGTTGTGCCAAATTTCATCTGATCTATCGGGACGGGAATTATTGCTCGGCCCAGCTGCAGACCGGCGCGAATTCGCTGGATGCGCCTTATGCCCGGCAGGAGGGGGAAAAAGAAGCTTTCTGGCCGGTCGGAGAAAAGCCCGTGCCGAAGTTCATGCACCGCTACGGCTACTATGAAGTGCGATGCAGGTTCCAGAAAACCGATGGCTGGTGGTCTGCCTTCTGGCTGCAGTCGCCCCAGATCGGGATGTCGGCAGACCCGCGTTTCGCCGGGGTGGAAAGCGATATCATGGAGTGCTTCTTCGGCTCGGTCGGGAGGATCACCACCTCGAACATCTACGGCGGCTATTCGGATAAGGAATGCAAAAGGGAAGGGCTCGTCCGCTATCTTCTGGAGAACAGTGACGATGGCTTTCACCGTTTCGGTGTGGATTGGACGCCCTACGGTTACACCTTCTACTGCGACGGAAAAGTGACCACCCATTGCGTGGAAGCGGTATCTCAAGTGGAACAGTTTCTGCTTCTGACAACGGAATGCAAGGGCTACCGTGTACAGAAAAAGCCCGATCACCGTCTGCATCCGGAGGATGCCGGAGACACGTTTACGGTGGACTATGTGCGGGTATTTGACCGCATTTTATGATGTCCCGGCGGGCAGAACGAGCCGTGCGGAAAACAGCGTCCGGCCCGCGGATTTTCTATTGAACGGTATTGTATTTATCACTTTAGTCTGCTACTATGAAAGGACAGAAAGCCCAGCGGTGATATGTCAAGCCTTAGATGAGAAATGATTCGCATGTTTTTTACTCATTTCGGGCAAGGCGCAAAAAACTCACCTAAGCCCAGTCGACCTGCTCATAAAAACAGAGCTGGGCGCAGGTC
>JAZLHR010000036.1:0-11041 GCA_045616945.1 Lachnospiraceae bacterium
CCGATCTTATCCATCTTATCCAGAATGATGAAGACCTTGTCGTAGTTCTCCGGAGCGACGCCGCAGGAGGCAGCCATCGCCTTCAGCAGGCGGCGGTCATTGATATGCAGCGTAAAGCCTTCAAAACCGAGCTTGCCGAGCAGCGTGGTCGTGGCCAGGATCAGATCGATCTCGGCAGCCGCACCGGCCTCACCCAGAATGTCGATATCGCATTGATAAAATTCTCTGAAGCGTCCTCTCTGCGGACGGTCGGCACGGAAAACGGGACCGATCTGCAGGGATTTGAAGGGCTTCGGGATTTCGTTGGCATGGGCGGAATAGTATCTGACAAGCGGGACCGTCAGGTCGTAGCGAAGACCGCTGTCGGAAAGATCCTCCTCGCACTTAGCGCTTTCCAGCTTCAGTTTTTCACCGCGCTTCAGGATCTTGAAGATTAATTTTTCGTTATCGCCGCCCTGCTTGCTGAGCAGATTGCCCAGATTTTCCACCACCGGGGTCTCGATAGGCGTATAACCGAAGCTTTTATAGGTCGTTTTGATCAGGTTGATCACATAGTCACGCAATACCATTTCCCGCGGCAGGATATCCTTCATGCCCGTTACGGGATTTTTCGTCAATGCCATAGCTTTTTCTTCCTTTCGATCATTTCATCTATGCGTCCGATATAATCGGGAACTTCCTTAACGTTATCCGCCCGTTCGATCAGTCCGTCCGGCCACACGGCCTTGCTGACCGTACCGGCACCGAGTGCCAATATGCTCTGTTTTTCCTCCATGATGAGGATGTTGTAGATCCCTGCCTTGCCGGGCGCGGCAAAGCCGACATTTTCCAGATTCCCGGCCATATTCTTCTGGCGGTACAGATAATAGGGGATCAGCCCCATGGCCTGCGCGCCTTCCCTGGCGATGGCCATCATCGTTTCGGCTTCCTCCTGTGTGAATCCGGGTTTGACAGGGCCTGCCGATTCCGTTTTCAGCCGGGAAGCACGCTTTACGGCCAGCGCGTGTACTGTCAGACTGTCAGGACGAAGCGCGGAAATGCGGCGCACGGTCTCATTCACTTCCTCCGGGCCTTCTCCCGGCAGTCCGAGGATGATATCCATATTGATGTTGTCAAAGCCAAGCTCCCGAGCCAGCCGGAAGGTCTCTTCTACGGCTTCGACCGTATGCAGCCGTCCGATAGTATCCAGCGTTTTCTGGTTCATACTTTGCGGATTCACGGAGATACGGCTGATCCGGTGTTTCCGCATGACTTCCAGCTTTTCTCTGGTGATGCTGTCCGGACGGCCCGCTTCTACCGTGAATTCACGGATATGCGAGAGATCAAAATGCTTTTCGACCTCCGTCAGCAGATAGTCCAGCTGTTCCGGGTCCAGAGAAGTGGGGGTCCCGCCGCCGATATAGACCGTATCCAGCGTCTTCCCGGGAAATAGCTTTACCGTCTCCTGCATTTCGAACGCAAGTGTTTCCAGATACTCTCCTACGCGCTTTTTCCATACACCGATCGGATAAGCGGTGAAGGAACAATACAGACATCGCGTGGGGCAGAACGGGATCCCGATATACAGGCTGTAGCCGCTGTGGTAATGGATCCCTTCCAATACGCGCTGTTCCTCTTTGGCGATATCCAGCGAAAGCGCCAGCTTTTCGTCACTGATGAGGTATGTTTCGCGCATATAGCGAGCGATCTCTTCCTCGGAAGCGCCCTGCTCCAGCAGCCCGGTGACGAGCTTGGTCGGACGGATGCCCGTGAGCGTCCCCCAGGGGAGCTGCCTTCCCGCAGCCTGCGCCAGCTGCCTGTAAAGGCTGCGCTTGACTTCGTTTTTGCGAAGACCCTTATCTTCTATTTCCGGGAAATCGGGGACAGAGACCGGCTGTGCGTCCGCAGCAGCGCCGAGTACCAGCTCTTCTCCGGGATAAAAGGAACCGATAAGGCCTCTCGCATCATATTCATAATCCGGCCGGCCTTCCGGCAAGAGGATACTGATCATACAGACTCCGCGATTGGATTGTATTTTTTCTCAAAACCGATGTCCGTCGGTTCCATATGTCCCGGATATACCTTCGTATCCTCGGGGAGCTCCTTGAGGAGCCGGCGCACGGAACGGACAATCTCCGAGCTGTTTCCGGTCGGCAGGTCCGTTCTGCCGTATCCGGTATGAAACAGCGTATCTCCGCTGAACAGGACCTTTTCCTCCGGGATATAGTAACAGATACTGCCTGCGGTATGCCCCGGGGTCTCCATGACGAGGATCCGGAAGCCGGCCAAAGTGATCTCTTCCCCTTCCGTCAGCTCCGTATCCGCCAGGACCGTGCAGGGTCTGGAAAGCATCGCGGAAGAATTCTTATAGGGATCCGTCAGGACCTCATGCTCTTTGGCAGCCGCATAGATCTTCGCGCCGGAAAGCTCAGAAAGCTCTTCCGCGGCAAATATATGATCGAAATGTCCGTGCGTCAGCAGGATGCCTTCGATGCGGAGGTTTTCGCTTCTGCAATGATCATAGATAGACCGCGCATCGTCGGCAGGATCAATGATCAGACAGGCTTTGGTCTCTGTATGGATGAGGAAATATACATTGGTACCGATCATGCCCAAAACGGCACGACGCACTTCTGAAACGGACATATCTGCTCCTTGCTTTACGAGCTCACGGAACGCACGACATCTTCGATACCGTGTATCTGACGCAGCTTGTTGATAACGTTCGTGATTTCGGCCTTGCCGGATGTTGAGAACTGCAGCGAAAGGATGGCTTGCTGCTGTTTCGTGACCTTGGAATTCACACCGGTCAGGTCGATATTCATTTCAGCAAGCAGGCGGGAAATATCGGCCAGAAGGCCCATACGGTTCGTCGCATATACGGAAAGCTCGACCGTATATTTCTCGCTGCCGCCTTCGGACGGCAGATGCCATTCCGCTTCGATCAGACGGGAACGTTCGGCTTCCGGCAGATTGATGATATTCGGGCAGTCCGTACGGTGGACGGAAACGCCTCTGCCGCGCGTGATAAAGCCTACGATCTCGTCGCCGGGGATGGGGCTGCAGCACTTGGAGAAGTGGACAGCCAGATCTTCCAGACCTTCCACGACGATGCCGCCCTTATGGCCGGCTGTATTTTTGCGGCCGCTTTCGGACACGAGCTCCAGGACCTGCTCATCGGTCATCTGCTTCTGATCCTGACGCTTCTTGTCCTCGAGCATCTTGTTAATGACCTGGCCTTCTTTGAGGCCGCCGTGGCCGATGGAAGCCAGTACCGCGTTCCAGTCGCGGAAGCCGTATTTCATCAGGATCTTATCCATGAATTCCGGCTTCAGGATATCTGCCTGAACGATGCCCTTCGTCTTGCAGTAGCGCTCGAACAGATCTCTGCCGCGTTCCAGGTTTTCTTCCTTGTTCTGCTCCTTGTAGAACGCATTGATCTTGTTCCGCGCCTGGGTACTCTTTACGAATTTCAGCCAGTCGAGGCTCGGGCCGCGGGAATTCTGCGAGGTGATAATCTCTACACGGTCCCCGTTTTGTATCACATAGTCAATATTGACCAGTTTGTCGTTGACTCTGGCGCCGACCATATTATTGCCGACGGCACTGTGGATACTGTATGCCAGATCGACGGGCGTGGAGCCCTTCGGAAGATTTTTGACATCTCCCTTCGGCGTGAAGCAGTAAACGGTATCGGAAAAGATATCCAGGTCGTTCTTAACGGAATCCATGAACTCCGAGTTATCGGAAAGATCCCGCTGCCATTCCAGAATCTGACGCAGCCAGTTGAGCTGATCTTCATCCTTGCTGGCGGGCATGGCAGACGTCTTGCCTTCTTTGTATTTCCAATGTGCCGCGACACCGTATTCGGCGATCCGGTGCATTTCAAAGGTGCGGATCTGGACTTCAAAGGGAATACCGCTGTTGCCGATGACAGTCGTATGAAGCGACTGGTACATGTTCGACTTGGGCATGGCGATATAATCCTTGAAGCGTCCCGGCATGGGGATATACAGCTCGTGGATGGTCCCGAGCACGGCATAGCACTCAGGGATCGTATCGACCAGAACACGGACGGCAAAGAGATCGTAAATCTCATCCAGCGTCTTGTTCTGAGTCACCATTTTTTTATAGATGCTGAAATAATGCTTCACGCGGCCGTAGACCTGGGCCTTATAGCCGTTATTCTTCAGATGCGAGCTGACATCTTCCACGATGTGCTGGATAAATTCCTCACGTGTCTGCGCGCGGGAGTCGATGTCCGCCACCAGTCTTTTGTATTTTTCGGGTTCCAGCACACTGAGCGAAAGGTTATCCAGCTCCATCTTGACACGGAAAATACCCAGACGGCTGGCCAGCGGTGCATAGATCTCCAGGGTCTCAGTGGCCTTTTCACGCTGTTTTTCGGGCGTCATATAGCTTAGCGTCCGCATATTGTGCAGACGGTCCGCCAGTTTGACGATGATGATGCGGATATCCTTAGACATCGCCAGAAACATCTTGCGAAGGTTTTCCGCCTGCATTTCCAGCTTGTCGCCTGTCCCGAGAGTGATTCGGGTCAGCTTGGTAACACCGTCCACGATCTGGGACACAGAGGCTCCGAATCGGCTTTCAATCTCGCTTAATGTCGTGTCAGTATCTTCGACGACATCGTGGAGGATGCCGGCCACAATAGAATCACGGTCCATATCAAGCTTTGCGAGGATCAGCGCGACGTGAAGAGGATGCGTGATATACGGTTCACCTGACTTTCGTTTCTGTTCCTTGTGAGCTTCGCGGGCAAGATGATAAGCTTCTTCCAACTTTACGGTGCTGTTTTGAGGATGTTTTTTGCGAACATAGGCGATCAGCTGTTCAAAAAGCGCGTCCGGAGACTGATCCATAAGGCTGCGGGGAACCATTTCATCCACATCGGCGACCGCACGGGATGCGATCCCGGTAGCACTGAGTGCGCTGATTTCCTGACGCAGTTCATCCTCCAGAAGCTCCGGTTCGGAGTCTTCTTCGGCGAAGGCAGGAGGCGCAATCAGCTCATTCTCCGAATTGACAGGCAGGATAGTCTGGACATCCGAATCCATTTCATCGCTGTAGTATACATAATCAGGCATGATTCCTCCTTTCCGCGGCCGAAGAACGACTGCATCCGATCAATGGTATTGACGGACAAGATCTGTCGTCAGTGCAAGGAAATTGGCCGGAAGTTCCCTCTTCATCTGCAGGGCTTCTTCCAGGTCCATATCGATGAATTCGCCGCCGCTATGGCAGACGGCACGGCTGCTGCGTCCTTCCAGAAGCAGGGAAACCGCTCTTTCTCCCATCAGGGAAGCATACACGCGGTCCTTACAGGTGGGGGAACCGCCGCGCTGCATATATCCCAGGTTCGTCGCCCGGGTCTCGATACCCGTCAGATTTTCGATGCGGGCAGCCAGACTTTCCGATTGACCCACCCCTTCGGCATTGACGATAATATTCTGTTTCTTGCCGGCCTTGAGTCTTTCCAGGATCCGGTCGATCAGGGCGCGGTCATTGTAGTCATAGGTCTCAGGGAGCAGAATGTCTTCCGCTCCGCAGGCGATACCGGTCCACAAAGCGATATAGCCGGCCTTCCGTCCCATGACTTCGATAATACTGATCCGTTCGTGGGACATGGACGTATCACGGATCCGGTCAATCGCTTCCATCGCGGTATTGACCGCCGTATCAAAGCCGATGGTATAGTCCGTGCAGGCAAGGTCCAGATCAATCGTTGCCGGGACCGCTGCGACTTTGACGCCTACCTTGGACAGCGCCAGAGCACCGCGGAAAGTACCGTCTCCGCCGATGCAGACCAGTGCATCGATCGCATGCTTCCGCAGGATTTCCGCTGCCTGCAGAACGCCTTCCTTTTCCATGAATGCCTTGCTGCGTGCCGTATACAAAAATGTACCGCCGCGCTCTATGATATCCTTGACATCCTTCGGGGCTAAGGGAAGCATTTCTTCCTTCAGAAGTCCAGCGTATCCGCGCCGGATACCGACGACATTCAGCCCTCTCTGCGCACCGATACGCACGACCGCACGTACTGCGGCATTCATGCCGGGAGCATCGCCGCCGCTTGTCAGCACGCCTATTGTCTTGATTTCATGGTCAGCCATTACCGATTCCCCTTCACCCGGACGGTGATCTTCACGTTCGGGACCCCTTATTATAGCTTTTTTTCCAATAATCTTCAACTCTTTTTTGCCGAAGGGCCGTATTCGACGCACCGAAGCCCTCCTGCACATCCCGAACGATGTCCTCATTCAGAACCGCGCCGGGGACGCCGTCCAGATGCTTGACCAGGCGTTCTTCCTTCAGATAGACCCAGGCGGGCGCGCCGCGGAGCAGCTTCAGGAGCCTTCTTTCGTCCGAAAAATAGGTTTCCCTGTTCCGGAACAGGATATACAGATCACTCCCGATCGCGGAAAAAGGCAGCAGCTGTTCACAGAGCAGCTTCCCTTTGGGATCATCTCCCAGAGAAACGCGGCCGCGGATAAATATGCGCTTTCCTTCTTCCAGCAGGGAGCGGTAGGCATCACATTCGCGGGGGAACATCAATATTTCAATACGGTCCGTCAGATCTTCCAATGTCACGATGGCCATGGTGCTGCCCTGCCGCGTATTTTTGAAGGTGACTGCGCTGATCATACCGCCGACGGTCACGGTCGCGCCGTCTCTCACACCGGCTTCTCCTGTCTCTTCATCTACCGTGAAATCCGACAGCCTTGCGGTGATATTGCGCTGCAGAAGCTCGGCGTCGTCCTCCAGCGGATGGCCGCTGACATAAAGCCCCAGCACGCTTTTTTCAAGACGCAGCAGTTCGGCCTTGTCATATTCCGGAATATTCGGGAACACGACGCCGAAGGAGCGGCGGTCATCTTCTCCCAGCAGGTCGAAGAGACTCATCTGCCCCGCAAAGGAATCCTTTTTCTCCCGGGCATTTTTATCCATGACATCGCTGTAAACCGCCATTTTTTGACTGCGGGTCCCAGGCAGGGAATCAAGCGCTCCGGCCAGGATCAGGTTTTCGACGGTCCGCTTATTGACTTCCAGCTCGGACATACGGCTCAGAAAATCGTCCAGAGAGGTATAGGGACCGGAAGCAGTGCGTTCTTTTGCGATCGAATCCACCACATTTCGTCCGATGCCGCGGATAGCGGACAGGCCGTAGCGGATGTCTTTTCCTGCCGGCGTAAAGCCGTATTCGCTTTCGTTGATATCCGGCGGCAGGATGCGGATCCCCATGGACCGTGCCACTGCGATATATTCCGTCACCTTGGACATCACATCCATCACGGAGGTCATCAGCGCGGCCATAAAGGCGGCCGGATAATACAGCTTCAGCCAGGCTGTATGATAGGCAACGACCGCATAGCAGGCTGCATGGGAACGGTTGAAGGCATATTTTGCAAAATCGACCATATTGTCAAAGATCTGATTGGCTACATCCTCCGAAATGCCTTTGGAGGCGCAGCCGGGAACGCCCTCGTCCGGGTTTCCGTACACAAAATTCCTGCGTTCCTTCAGCATGACCGATTCTTTTTTCTTGCTCATCGCGCGGCGGACCATATCGCTGCGCCCCAGTGTATAACCGCCCAGGTCTCGGACGATCTGCATGACCTGTTCCTGATAGACGATGCAGCCGTAGGTAGGCTGCAGGATATGTTCCAGCTCGGGACAGAGATAAGTCACGCTGGCCCGGTTCTTCTTGCCCTGGATGTAGCGGGGGATAAAATCCATGGGCCCTGGCCGATACAGGGAGATCCCGGCGATGACATCTTCCAGGCTCTGCGGCTTCAGCTCCTTCATGAAGCTTTTCATCCCGCCGCTTTCCAGCTGGAACACGCCCTCGGTATGTCCGGTCCCGATGGCTTCGAATACGGCCGGATCATCACACGGCATCGTATTCAGGTCTATATGATTTCCCGTGGATCTTTCAATGAAATCGAGTGCGTTGTTGATCACCGTCAGGGTACGCAGACCCAGGAAGTCCATTTTCAGAAGCCCCAGTTCTTCGATGGTGGTCATGGTGAACTGGGTAGTCAGCTGGCCATCTGCACTGCGGGACAGCGGAACGTAATTATCCACCGGCTCACGGCAGATCACGACACCGGCCGCATGGGTGGAAGCATGCCGCGGCAGTCCCTCCAGCTTGCGTGAGGCATCGATGAGCCGGCGGATCTGCTCGTCTTCATCGTACAGCTTCTTCAGATCCTGGCTCTGCTTCAGTGCCTTATCGAGTGTGATGCCCAGCTCCTGCGGGACCATCTTGGAGACTTTATCGCACAGCGCATAGGGATAGTCCAGAACTCGGCCGACATCGCGGATCACGCCTCTTGCCTGCAATGTTCCGAAGGTCACGATCTGCACGACCGCATCGGCTCCGTATTTCCGGGTCACGTAATCGATCACCTCGGAGCGGCGCTCGTAGCAGAAATCGATATCGATATCCGGCATGCTGACGCGTTCCGGATTCAGGAAACGTTCGAACAGAAGGCTATATTTCAGGGGATCGATATTGGTGATCGTCAGGGTATAGGCGACCAGACTGCCGGCGGCACTGCCTCGTCCGGGTCCTACGGGAATGCCCTGACTGCGCGCAAAATGTATGAAATCCCAAACGATCAGGAAATAATCAACGTAACCCATCCGCTGGATGACGGAAAGCTCGTAATTCAATTTATCATGCATTTCTTGTGTGACAGACGGATACCGCTTCTGCAGCCCTTCTTCGCACAGATGCAGCAGATAGGTCTCGGAGGTATATCCCTCCGGAACTTGGTAGCGAGGCATTTTCGTCACGCCGAATTCGATCTCGACCTGACAGCGCATGGCGATCTCGTGGGTGCGTTCCAATGCCTCGCGGGCATACGGGAACAGAGCCGCCATTTCTTCTTCGCTTTTCAGATAGAACTGGCCGCCCTCATACCGCAGTCGGTTTTCGTCGGAAACCTTCTTGCCGGTCTGGATGCAGAGCAGCATATCGTGTGCTTCCGCATCTTCCGCTTCTATATAATGCACGTCATTGGTTGCAACGAGCGGGATACCCGTTTCCTCGCTGAGACGGACGAGCTGCATATTCACATTTTTCTGTTCCGGAATGCCGTGATCCTGCAGTTCCAGAAAATAGTTGTCGGCGCCGAATATTTCACGGTATTCCAGCGCTGCCTTCTTAGCCTCTTCATACAGGCCGCGCGTCAGATAGCGCGGGATCTCTCCGGCAAGGCAGGCGGAAAGGGCGATCACACCCTCATGATAAGTGCGCAGGACCTCTTTATCGACACGGGGACGGTAATAAAAGCCGTCAATGAAGCCCTTGGAAACGATCTTAGTCAGATTTGCATATCCCGTATTATTTTCCGCGAGCAGGACCAGATGATGATAGCGCTCATCTCCCGGACCGGGTTCCCGATCGAGACGTGACCCGGGGGCCACATACACCTCGCAGCCGAGTACGGGGCGGATGCCCAAGTCACGGCAGGCACGGTAAAAATCGATCACGCCGTACATGACACCGTGATCGGTTATGGCCAGACTGTCCATGCCCAGTGCCTTCGCACGGGCAGCCAGCTCCGTAATTTTCCCGGAGCCGTCCAGCAGGCTGTATTCCGTATGCACATGCAGATGGGTAAAAGACATATCTTCTCCTTACATAAACAGGCAAAGCAGAGGGGCAATGAGGATTGCCGGCAGATAATCCGCCACCTTGATCTTGATAGCACCGAGCATATTCAGCCCCAGCCCCAGAATGATCACGGAACCGGCACAGACGAGTTCGCCGCGCGGATATTCGGTCAGCAGCGGCTCGATCACACCGGCCAGCAGATAAATGGCTCCCTGATACAGAAAAACCGATACGCCCGACAGTGCAACTCCGACACCGAGGGTGGAAGCCAGTGCGGTCGATGTGATAAAGTCGAGCAGGGATTTTGTGTACAGGATCTCGTTGTCGCCCGTCAGGCCGGAATTGATGGAACCGACGACTGCCATGGCACCGATGCAGAACAAAAGGGTCCCCGACACAAAGCCTTTTGCCAGTCCTTCGGAGTTTTTCGCAAAGCGTTCCTCCAGCTTGCTGCCTAGCTTCGTGATATTATCCTGGATCCGCAGCAATGTGCCGATGGCACCGCCGATGACGATGGAAAGGACCATGATCAGCGTATTCTGACCGCCTAAAGCACCGCTGATGCCGATGATGCATACGCAAAGGGCGCAGCCGCTCATCAGTGCATCGCTTACATGGCTCGGGATCAGCTTATGAGCAAAGTTCCCGAGCAGGCCTCCGGCGATGATCGCCGCAAAATTGACCAATACCCCCATGACTCTACCTCACAGATCAAGCATTTTATTCAGGTATTCATCTGCGTTGAATTTTTTCAGATCTCCGATCTTTTCGCCGACACCGACATAACAGATCGGCACACCGAGCTCGCGCTGCACGGCCATGGCGATCCCTCCCTTGGCTGTGCCGTCCATTTTGGTCAGGATCAGGCCGTCGACCGACGTTGCTTCGGTAAACTGCTTCGCCTGGTTCAATGCGTTCTGGCCGGTCGTAGCATCCAGCACCAGCAGGGTGTAAGTATCATATCCGCCGGCATCCCGTTCGACCACGCGGTGCATTTTTTTCAGTTCATCCATCAGATTCTTTTTGTTATGCAGGCGTCCGGCGGTATCGCACAGCAGCACCTGCGCGCCGCGGGCTTTACCGGCAGCCAGTCCGTCAAACAGTACGGCAGCCGGATCGGAGCCTTCTTTCTGACTGACGATCTCCGTATCGGTACGGGAAGCCCATTCCTTCAGCTGTTCGGCAGCCCCGGCACGGAAGGTGTCGGCGGCGATCATCATCAGCTTTTTCCCTTGATTTTTCAGGGAATATGCGAGCTTTCCGATCGTCGTGGTCTTGCCGACGCCGTTGACGCCTACGACCAGGAGGATGCATTTGTCATCTTCCCAGGGATAGGAGGCCGGATGACGCATGAACTGATTCTTCATCGATGATTTCAAAAGCTGTCTGCATTCCGCTTCGCTGCTGACGCGCTTATCT
>JAZLHR010000037.1:0-11740 GCA_045616945.1 Lachnospiraceae bacterium
AGGAGGTCATAGATGATTCTTGGCAAAAACGGAAAAATTTGTGCGGTGATCGCGTCCGATTTCGGCGCGCATCCTTTATTCAAAACCGCTGCGGCGGAACTGGGTAGATATCTGGAAAAGATCTGCGGCACCTGTCCCCGGATCGCCGATACGGCGGAGCCGGAACATGGCTGCGAGATCGTTCTTGCCATGAACGGGAGAGTGTGCCGGAAGGACCAGCCGGAAACGGGCGAATTAAAGAACGACGGATTTCGCTTTGTGACCCGCGGAGAGCGCCTGTTTATCCTGGCAGACAACGGGCGCGGAATCCTGTTCGGTGTGTACCGCTTCCTGGAAAAGTATCTCGGCTGCGGTTTTTATGCCGCTAAGGTGGAAAAGGTACCGCAGCAGCCGGATATCGAACTGCCGGAGATCGACGATACCCTGATCCCCCCCTACGAATATCGTGAAAATTGGTGGTATGAATATGAATTTGACCCTGCCTTTGCCAAAAAGCGCGGCATGAACAGCTCGATCGAAGCGGATATGAAGGCGGACGGTTTTGATCCCATCGAATACAACGGCCACTCCCATACCCTCTTCGAATATATTTCCCCGGGTGAATTTTACGATGAACACCCCGAGTATTTCAGCATGGTGGACGGTGTCCGTCTCCGCGATAAGCCGCAGCTTTGCCTGACCAACCCCGATATGATCCGGGAATTCAAAAAGCGTCTGCGTGCGCGGATCCGGGCCAATCCGGAAAAGAAAATCGTGTCCGTGACGCAGATGGACTGGCGCAATTACTGTATGTGCCCGGCCTGTCAGAAGGTTTACGAAGAGGAAGGTGCCCTTTCCGGCACGATGATCCGTTTCGTGAATGAGCTGGCCCGGGATATCCGCGATGATTACCCCGATATTACGATCGATACTTTCGCGTATCAATATACCCGGATCGCGCCCCGCATCACGAAGCCGGAGCCGAATGTGTGCGTCCGTATCTGTACGATCGAATGCTGCTACAAGCACAGCTACGGAGAATGTGATGTGCCCACGAAAAAGTTCAAGGGGGATTATCCGCAGAGCATCCTCCGCGAGGATTTCGAGAGCTGGGCCGATATGTGCAGTCGGATCTATGTGTGGGATTATTCCACGAATTTCAAATTTTATCTGGCTCCCTTCCCGAATCTGCAGGTGATGAAAAAGAACAATCGCTTCCTGATCGATCATCATACGGTGGGGCTTTTCGAGCAGGGCAACGCCCAGGCTGCCTCCGGCGAATTCGGTGAGCTCCGCGGGTATCTCTTTGCCCGTCTGATGTGGGAGCCCGACCTGGATATGGATGCGGCGCGCGACGAGTTCCTGCAGACCTATTACGGAAATGCCTGGGAGCCGATCCGCGATTATCTGGTCACGCTGGAGCGGAAAACATTGGCCAAGGAAGGGCATTTCGGTATTTACACGACGCCGGAAGAGTACCTGCCGGAAGATCTGGCGGAATTTGCCGATCCTCTGTTTGACCGTGCGGAAAAGCTGGCGGAAAACGAAGATGTGCTGTTCCGCGTAAGAAAATCCAGACTGTCCGTCCGCTTTATGAAGCTGCGGGCACTGGCCTTCGACGATCCGCAGCGCGACAGCCTGCTGACCGAGTTCAAGAAGGATCTGATCTATTTCGGCATCGGTCAGACGAGAGCGGGCAATCCCTTTGACGGCCGCGACAATTCTCCCGAAACCTATGTGGAAAAGTGGCGCAGGACACGGCCGGAGGATATGGTCGAATTTGACAAAAACAAACGTGTCATGACGAAAGAATATCTGGAATCCGGGCGTATGGACTGATCTGCGCCCCGCAAAGCGCAGATCGCCGCAGCCCCGGCCGTTTTGACAGAATACAGAGGAGGATAATCGACAAGCGAAATGAAAGAGATCAAACCCATTAAGATCGCCGTGCTGTCCTGCATCCACGGACATGCGTCACGGTATCTGACCTTAGGAGAAAGTCCGTTTTTTGAGGTGATGGCGGCATCCGTCGTACCGGGCTCCGAAAACACCCGTTATTTTGAATGTCCCTGCCCGACCTATCAGTCCGATGAGGAGCTGTACGCGAATCACCCCGAACTGGAAGCCGTCGTGATCGGCAGCGAGAACAAGAACCATTATAAGCAGTTCATGGAAGCGGCCCGGCGCGGCCTGCATATTATTTCCATGAAGGTGCCTACCCTGAATATGCAGGAATATCAGGAGATGACCGATATCCTGAAGGAGAAGAAGATCGTATGCCTGATCGAGCGGGAGCTGTCCCGCTACGGAGAGGTCCAGCGTGCGGCGGAGCTGATCCGGAGGGGAGATATCGGTGAGCTGCAGAGCATCAGCATCACGAACTATTCGCACAATCCGGTGTGGTGGCGCCCGTGGCAGTGCGATCCGGAACTGAGCTACGGGGAGGAAAAGCAGCTGCGTCCCGGCGACGAACGCTTCCGCGGCGGTGCTTTGACCGACCATATCCACCCGTTTTATCTGATCCGTCAGATCGCCGGTTCCGATTTCGATACGGTCTATGCGAATGTGACGCCGAATATCCGCGACGGAGTCCGCACGGAAGATATGGTCCGGCTGATCGGCAAATTGAAAAACGGCGTCAATTTTTCCATCGACCCGTCCTATGCGAACAATGAATATCACATGGAGGCCGTGACCGGCCGGGAAAATTCCTTCCGTTTCTACAAATATCCCAAGATCTGCGAGGTATTTATGACGGCGGTCGGCTCCAAGGGGACCATCGTGGCCGAATTGTACGGCAAGAATACCTATCTGCAGTATCCGGATGATTTCCGCTACATCGTCCTTTCGGAGGCCCATGATTTCGTGCAGCTGCCGAATTCCGAGCTGACTGCGTTCTATAAGAGCATCCGGGGCGGGGCTGCGCCCGCGACCGACTTTGACGACTATCTGAATTCCATCAAGCCGATCGTAGCAGGCTATGAGAGCATTTATTCCGGAAAGATCGTTTCCGTGGACAGTATTTAAGGAGGAAATATTATGGCAATTCAGCATACCGCGATCAGTTATTACGGACTCAACTACGTAGAACATGCCGAACAGGATTTCAGGGAAATGCTGGCGCACGGCTGTGATACCGTGATCCTGGCCGTTACCGAATTCGATATGGATTTCTGGCTTCCCAATATCGCCGAGATCGTGAAAAAAGCGCATGAGCTGGGGCTGCGCGTGATCGCCGATCCCTGGGGCATCGGCAAATATTTCGGCGGCGAACAGGTCTCCCTGTTCCTGCAGAACAACATTCACCACCGTCAGGTATCCGCTTATACGGGGGAGGTCCTGAACGCGGCCTGCTTCAATACGAACGCGTTTCGTGACTATTTCACCGGCTTCTGCCTGAAGCTGGCACGGGAGACCGAAGTGGACGGATTCTTCTGGGATGAGCCGCATTACGCCTACCCGAAGGCCTATGCCTCCATCACCGGCGGTGCGGGGGACGACTGGTCCTGCCGCTGCCCGGAGTGCATGAAGAAGTTCGAGGAATATTACGGCTATGAGATGCCGAAATTCATGAACGATGATGTCAGACAGTTCCGCTGGAGAGAGGCTTTGAAGACGCTGGCAGACTGCTCCAAGGCATTGAAGGAGTACAATTCCAAGCTGGAGATCACCTGCTGCGTCCACGCGACCCAGCAGACCTATTATGTGACGGAACTGCGCGGATATGATAATTGGGACATGGTAGGGGCCTGCCCGTATTTCGATGTATTCTCCTCCACGATCATCAACTGGTCGCTGCCGGAAAGCTTTTTCCGGGATATCACCGAACGCACGGTCAATATCGCGAAAAAGTACGGGAAGAAGTCCGAACGCTGGATCATGTGCTACTATCAGCAGCCGAAGGATTTCAAGCAGATGGACGAGGTGGTCGATCTGTACGAGAGCCTGGGCGTGGACCGCATCGCCGCGTGGACTTATCGCGGCGGCTGCGGGACCAAGCTGGCTGCGAAGGATCCCATCGCTTTGTGGGATCGCCTTGGCGAGAATTACCGCCGCGTATTGAAGAAAGAAGAGAAATAACGGACCGGGGGGCTGCCGTCAGCGGCAGGATCCCGGAAGCGAAAATGCCCGAAAAGACTCGGGATGCGAATGGCAGGAGGGCATGACAGGCATGATTCTTTGCAGAAGCGGCAAATTTCAGGCATATATTGCGGCCGATTGTTCCGCACATCCGGTATTCCGGACTGCCGCCGCGGGACTCGCGGATTATCTGGAAAAGATCTGCGGAGACCGTCCGCAGGTGACGGATGCGGCAGAGCAGGTGCATGAGCGTGAGATCGTGCTGGCTCTGAACGGGAGAAAAGTCCGGGAAGATATGCCGGAAACAGGCGAACTGAAAAATGACGGCTTCCGCATCGTGACCCGCGGGGAGCGGCTGTTTATCATTTCCGGCAGCGGCCGGGGGATCCTTTTCGGCGTTTACCGTTTTCTGGAACGCTTTCTGGGCTGCGGGTTCTATTCCGCAAAGGTGGAAAAGGTCCCCAAACGGTCGGAGATCGTGCTGGAAGATATCGATTTCACACTGATCCCGCCCTTTGCATACCGTGAGATCTGGTGGTATGAATATGAGACCGATCCGGCCTTCGCGAAGAAGCGCGGTGTGAACAGCTCTGTCGAAACGGATATGGGCGAAGGCGGCTTTGATCCGATCCGCTATAACGGACATTCCCATACCCTGTTTGACTATATTTCCCCGGGAGAGTTCTTTGACGAGCATCCGGAGTATTTCAGCATGGTGGACGGGAAGCGTCTGCGCGAAAAGCCGCAGCTTTGCCTGACCAATCCCGATGTGCTGCGCATTTTCAGGAAGCGTCTGCGTGAGAAGCTGCAGGCCGCTCCCGAGAAAAAGATCGTATCCGTGACGCAAATGGACTGGCGCAACTACTGTACCTGCCCCGCCTGCCGGAAGGTTTATGAAGAGGAAGGCGCTCTGTCCGGCACCTTTATCCGCTTCGTCAATGAGTTGGCCCGTGATATCCGCGATGATTACCCGGATGTGACTTTGGACACTTTTGCCTATCAATATACCCGCATCCCTCCGCGCGTGACGAAGCCGGAGCCGAACGTGTGTGTGCGCATCTGTACCATCGAGTGCTGCTTCAAGCACAGCTACAGCGAATGTGATGAGATCACGAAGCGATTCAGCGGCGACTATCCGCGCCGGACGCTGCGGGAGGATCTTGCGGACTGGGCAGAGATCTGCAGTAATATCTATGTGTGGGATTATTCCACGAATTTCAGATATTATCTGGCGCCGTTCCCGAATCTGCAGGTGCTGCAGCCGAATTTTCGCTATCTGATCGATCATCATGCGGTAGGGCTTTTTGAACAGGGCAACGCGCAGGCGGCTTCGGGTGAATTCGGCGAGCTGCGCGGCTATCTGGTCTCCCGGCTGATGTGGGAGCCCGATCTGGATGTGCCGGCCGCCCGGGACGAATTCCTGCAGACCTATTACGGAAATGCATGGGAAGCGATACGGGATTATCTGGTCACGCTGGAGCGGAAAACGCTGGAAAAGCAGGGACATCTGGGCATCTATATGACGCCGGAGGAATATCTGCCGGAAGATTTTGCCGCCTTTGCGGATCCGCTTTTCGACAAAGCGGAAGAACTGGCCGAAAACGAAGATGTCCTGTTCCGCGTCCGGAAATCGCGTCTTTCCGTCCGCTTCATCAAGCTGCGTGCATTGGCCTTTGACGATCCCGAACGGGACCGCCTCCTGACCGAGTTCAAAAACGATATGATCCGTTTCGGCGTCGGTCTGGCAAGGGAAGGCAGAGGCTATGACGGCAGGGACAATTCTCCGGAGCATTATGTGGAGACATGGAGAAAGACCCGGCCCGAGGATATGCCGGAATTCGATAAAAACAAGAAATATTTGACCAGTGAGTTTCTGGAATCAGGACGAAAGAACTGATCGCCGCCGGGCGGCCGGAAAAGCTGCCGCGGGCGGTACGAGATCCCGCAAGGAGATAATGGAAATGGAAAAAGTAAACAGTATTGAGGAAGGTATCCGGAAGCTGTTTGCGGTGCGTGACTGTGCCTGCCCTGCCTTCACTTACCGATATAAGGCAGAAGGCGAATATATCGATACGCTTCTGTTTGACGGAAAAGAAGTGCCTGTTTTCGATGATTATTTCAACGCACATTATCTGTACATGGCCGAATACGGCGCAGATACCGAAAAGAACAGCGCCCTCAACGTCTACTCTTTTGTGGGGAACGATATCCCGCTGAAGGAATTGATGTTCCGGGAAATGTTTGCCGCGGAATATCTGCTGCATGCGCAGATCGTGTCCGTGACGGCCTTTTTGAAGCCGAATGCCGCGAATATGATCCTGGTGATGCAGGACGGAACGGCCGCAAATCTGGATCTGGGCAATTCCATGGCGCCCGGTTCCATCAATCAGTGCCAGCACAGACTCATCACCAAGAAGGGGGCAGCCTGTGACCGCGGTGCGGGCGTTTATACGGCAGGCAGCCTGATCAACGTGTATTCCACAGATAAGACGGAACCGACCGGCTATGACGACGACCAGATCTATCTGTACGGTCTTTCTTCTTCTGATGTACAGAAGGCCTGCACGGCTCATGCGATGCTGGCCGGGCAGCTGGACTGCTCCGACTGGAACGAGCGCAGAGCAAGATATCTGGCAGCCATCGAGGCCGCTTATATCTCGGATGCGGAAGGGCGTACGGTCGCGCTTTGACCGGATTTCCGTATTGGGATCCTGTCGGAGGTGTGATATCATGAAAGAGATCAAACCGATCAAGATCGCCGTGCTGTCCTGCATCCACGGTCATGCTCCCCGCTACCTGACGCTCGGAGAAAGCCCGTTTTTTGAAGTGGTCGGGGCTTCCGTGGTGCCGGGCTATGAAAAAGTATGTTATTTCGGCTGCCCTGTACCGACCTATTCTTCCGATGAGGAACTGTATGAGAACCACCCGGAGATCGAAGCGGTCGTGATCGGCAGTGAGAACAAAAATCATTACAGGCAGTTCATGGAAGCGGCCCGGCGCGGCCTGCATATCATTTCCATGAAGGTACCGACTTTGAATATGCGGGAATTCCGGGATATGATCGCCGTCCGCCGGGAAAAGAAGATCGTTTGTCTGGTGGAGCAGGAACTGTCCCGCTACGGCGAGGTCCAGCGCGCGGCGGAGCTCATCAGAAACGACTCGATCGGTCGACTGCAGAGCATCAGTATTACCAATTATTCTCACAATCCCGTGTGGTGGTCGCCCTGGCAGTGCGATCCGGACCTCAGTTACGGGGAGGAATGGCAGCTGCGGCCCGGAGATGGACGCTTCCGGGGCGGTGCCCTGACAGACCATATCCATCCGTTTTATCTGATCCGTATGCTGACGGGCTCGGATTTTGATACCGTCTGCGCCAATGTAACGCCGAATATCCGGGAGGGGGTGCGCACGGAGGATATGATCCGTTTGATAGGCAGACTGAAAAACGGTGTCTGTTTTTCGGTCGATCCTTCCTACGCGAACAACGAATATCCTTTGGAAGCATTGGATTGCCCGGATAATGTGCTGCGGTTTTACAAGTATCCCAAGGCCGTCGAGGTATATATGACCGCCGTCGGCTCCGAGGGGACGATCGTGGCGGAACTGTACGGAAAGAATACCTATATGCAGTATCCGGAAGATTTCCGTTATGTGGTACAGTCCGAGGCCCACGAGTTCCTGCCGCTTCCCAATTCCGAGCTGACGGCTTTTTACAGAAGTGTCCGCGAAGGGGGCGAACCGCCGACCGATTTTGACGATTATATCAACACCATCAAACCGATCGTCGCGGGATATGAGAGCGTTTATTCCGGGAAAGTCATTTCCGTGGACAGTATTTAGCAAGAGATGCGATCCGGCAGAAAAGAATGTCCGGATATAATGATACAGATTTTTTCAGGAGGGAAACACAATGAATGATTTCGGCTTCTATCAAAGCATCATCGAGAATCTGGAGAAGATCAATGCGACCCAGAGCGAGAACATCGAAAAAGCGGGCAGAATGATGGCTCAGGCTATCGCGGAAGACCGTTTGATCCATGTTTACGGCGGAGGCGGCCACACGACGCTGCCCGTGGGCGAAATGTTTTTCCGTGCAGGCGGCCTTTCCTGCATCAACCCGATCATGGAGACCGGCCTTTCCGTCTTCAACCAGGCACAGAAATATCTGGAACTGGAACGTACCGTGAATTACGGTGCTGCCATCGTACGGTATTACGGCCTGAAAAAGGACGATGTACTTATCATCTTCCACAATATCGGCATCAATCCCGCGACGATCGACGCGGCGATGGAGGCCAAGAAGGCCGGGGCGAAGATCATTGCCGTATCCAGTTCCTACTGGCAGGAGGAGATCCCGGAAGATCATTTCATCCGTCATCCGAGCAAGAAGAATCTGTTCGATTTTGCGGATATCTGCATCAACGATTTCAATCCGGTCGGCGATGCGCAGGTACAGGTGCCCGGTCTGGAAACCTCCATTGCGCCCCGCTCCAACATCGTGGATTTCTATATCGCGCATCAGCTTGAGATCGCAGCCGTGAAGGCCTGCCTCGATATGGGCGTGACGCCGCCCGTGTGGGCCAGCGCCAATGCACCCGGCGGCGACGAGAAGAATGCGGCGGCACTTGAAAAATACAGCCCTCGCGTCAAGATGCTGTAATCCGGTTACCATGAATTTTCAATTATTGCGGGAGCGTATGGATGGGCTGACTTCCTGGAAGATACCCGGCAATGCCGCGATCGGGTATTGGGGAGGGGAAAAAGTCTTTTCCTATGCCTCCGGTTATGCGGATATGGCCTCCGGCCTTCCCATGTCAGAGGATCTGCTTTTCAATGTATATTCCTGTTCAAAGGTCGTGACGGCTGCGGCTGCCATGCAGCTGTATGAAAAGGGCCTGTTTTCTTTGAACGATCCGCTGTACGAGTATATTCCGGAATTCCGGCATATGTCCGTCAGAACGGAAACCGGGCTGAGGGATGCGGCCTCGCCGATCACGCTGGAACAGCTTTTTACGATGACTGCCGGATTTAATTATGAATTTAAGATCCCCGCGTTCGAAAAGGCAAGGGAGAAGACCGGCGGGAAGATGAATACGCTGGAAGTGATCCGCGCGCTGGCAGAGGAACCGCTGGATTTTAATCCGGGGACCCATTGGAAATACAGCTTCTGCCACGATGTGCTGGCTGCGGTGGTCGAGGTGATATCCGGGAAGCGTTTTCGGGATTATGTGAAGGAAAATATCTTCGACCCGCTGGAAATGCACTCCGCCTGTTATCATCAGGAGTCGAATCACGGGAATCTGGCGCCTCTTTACAGGTTTGCGTACCGTACCGCGGAAGGCGTGCGGGTGCTCCATCCGGCCGATACGACGCTGGAGAGCTATTATGAGATCGCTCCGTCCGTACCGAAGTACGTCCTCGGGCCGGAATATGACAGCGGGGGCGCAGGCATCGCCGTGACTGTTTCCGATTTTATCAAATTCGGCGTGGCTTTGGCCCGCTCCGGCATGGGGCTGACCGGTGAAAGGATACTTCGGCCGGAGACCATTGCTTTGATGAAAGTAAACCGCCTCCGCGGTAATGTGCTGCTGGATTTCGGGGAGGGCCGTGATCCCGGCTGCGGCTATGGACTGGGCATCCGCGTGACAACTGAAAAAAATTCGCCCGTTGAGGTCGGAGAATTCGGCTGGGGCGGCGCCGCAGGCGCTTTGTTCCATATCGATACGAAAAACGAAGCCTGCCTGTTCTATGTCACCCACATTCTCAACATGCCGGATGATCCTTTCCCGGACAGCCCGGCGGATGTGTTCTACCGGTGCATTTCGGAGCAGTCCGGGATGACGGTATAACGAAAATATTTCTGCAAAATAATTCCGCCGGAAGGGGGAGCACCTTTCCGGCGGAATTTTCATATTGCAGTGTGAGGAGAGACCGGGGTGGATCACTGTATCGCTGTTACGGTGATCCGGGAATCGTCAGCCCGGAACAGGATGTTATTATCGCCGTACAGCATCCCGTAAATGCGCTCCGGGTCGTGCTGGTAGCCCGGGCGGGGGTCCAGCGCAAGGATATCCTTCACTTCTTCCAGAGCCTCACTGTCCAGGCATGTTTGTAATTCCGGCGGGATCACGACCTCCAGACGGCGGCCGCTGGCTGCTTCTCCGAAGCTGCCCTTCGCGTCCGGATGACTGTCCGTATAGGGGAGATAGGGCTTGATGTCGTAGATGGGAGTGCCGTTCTTGAGGTCGGCACCGGCCACGGTAAGCACAGGCCCCTCAGGCGTATCCGGCTCGATCTTGAGCAATTTAACGGAAGAGAGCGTCAGCCCGTTCGGACGGAAGCTGCTGCGTGTGGCAAATACGCCCAACCTTGTGTTGCCGCCGAGTTTGGGCGGACGGACGGTCGGCGTCCAGCCTGCCGCCAAATTGTCGGAGAAGCTGGCGATCAGCCACAGATGACTGTACGCATCCAGGCCGCGCACGCAGTCCGGATTACGGAAGGGACCCGTAAATACGATCCGGGAGACAGTATCGGCGAGCCCGCTCTGGCGCGGTATTCCGAATTTTTCGGTGTACGGATTATATATATATGCAATCGGTTCGATTTCCATGTCAGGCTCCTTCGGCAGTCCGGCTGCCGGCAGTCATTGTATCATATCCGGGCATTCCTGTCAGCACGGAAAAATGTTATGTACTATTGGCCGTTTTTATGATACAATACGCTTCGTGTATGCGGGGCGGCTGCCCTGCAGATTGCAAAAAGGAGCAAGTATTATGGGTAATGAATGCAAAGATTGCAGCAAGGAAAGCTGTGAAGGCTGCCCTTCCCGTCAGAATCGGCAGAGCTTCGCGGCTCCGATGAATCCTGACAGCAACGTTAAGCATGTGATCGGTATTATTTCCGGCAAGGGCGGTGTGGGCAAATCTTCCGTCACCGCGATGCTGGCGGCTGCGCTGCGCCGCAAGGGGCTGCGCGTCGGTATTTTGGATGCGGATATCACGGGGCCTTCTATCCCCCGTATGTTCGGCGTGTCCGAACCGGGCGGTATGGAAGGAAAATCCCTGATCCCGGCAGTCACTTCTGCCGGCATCAAGGTCATGTCCATCAATCTGATCCTGGACAATGAAGACCAGCCGGTCATCTGGCGCGGTCCGGTCATCGGCGGCGTGGTCAAGCAGTTCTGGAGCGATGTGATCTGGGGCGAGTTGGATTATCTCCTGGTGGATATGCCTCCCGGAACCGGTGATGTTGCGCTGACGGTGTTCCAGTCTCTGCCTGTGGACGGTGTGCTTATCGTCTCTTCCCCGCAGAGCCTGGTCGAAATGGTCGTAAAGAAGGCATATCACATGGCCGAGATGATGAAGATCCCCGTGCTCGGCGTGGTGGAGAACTTCAGCTATGTGCTTTGTCCCGACTGCGGCAGAAAGCTTTCAATCTTCGGCGAGAGCCATTTGGCTGACTGGTGCAGATCGGCCGGTGTGCCGCTGTGCGCTTCTTTGCCCTTAACGGTCGGTCTCAGCGAATATGCCGATACGGGCGCCATGGAAAGTTTCCCGGCAGAAGGCTTTGACTCTGTCATTGCCTGCCTTCCGCAGTAATGTATCAGCCTTCGTCTGCCGGGTCCCCGCAGAGGGGGGCTGGTCTGTAATCGGAAAAGAATATGCTTGGTAAGGGGTAAAGG
>JAZLHR010000038.1:0-31809 GCA_045616945.1 Lachnospiraceae bacterium
GTTTCAGGATCATCTTGCCGCCTTCGCCTTCGGTGTAGGTGTACTCGCAGACGCCGGGCTGGATGTTGCCTTCCAGGTCAACACACAGCGGATTTTCGAAGCACTGCATGGACCAGCAGTAAATGGTATTGCCGGTCTTCATGTTGATGTCCGCATAATCATAGATTCCGGCGTATTCGAACGCGAAATCGCCGCCCTTGTGCTCTTCGTAGAAAAGCTGGCCGGCAGACTTGGAAGGCTCTGCCTCGGTAGGCTGGTCCTTGGTCTCGCCGCCGGGAGTGGTGGGCTGATCCTGCTGCTTCTCGGTGGGCTTGGGATCGGTACCCTTGGTCTCTTCGGGCTTTTCGCCGCAGGCTGCAAGGCCAAGTACCATAACCACAGCGAGAAGGAGAGCAACTAACTTTTTCATATTGTTCCTCCTTTAGATTGATGAGCGGGCATATATACGATATGCCCGACCGGAAAAAGTATATCGCATTATAACCACAAAGTTATACACATGTCAATAGTCATTTTGGAGTACCGGCCCGCTTAATTTTTTTAAGCATTCCGTGTCTTTTTCTTCACGGCAGTTCCTGCGGGAGAAGAAAAGCAAGGAGATGCCCCATCTGCGGCGCATATCAGGCTCTTTTTTTGCCATTCCGACGCCTGCGCGTTTAATAAAACAATGTGATTTTATATTTCTATTAATAATCATTTGTCACCGCTGTCCGGTCTGCAGGAAGGTGCTTCTGATTTATTCTCCCGCCGGACCGCATTTTTCTTTTTCGCTGCCCCGTCCGGACACAAAAAACTGCCGCCGGAGCCCATTCCGGCGGCAGGCACCCTTTTTCATCGGGTCACTTTTTTACATATCCAGATACATATTGCCATCCATGATCAGTCTGGCGCTTCTGTCGACATAAATGGACTTGCCGTTTTCATCCGAACGAAGGTTTGCGGTCATGATGCCGGTGCTGTGGCGGATGCGCAGCCCCCCCGCAGTATCCTTGCCCTCGGTGAGACGGGCGATGATGCTTCCTTCGATATTGGCAGCCGTCGCAGCACAGCAGGCAGTCGTGGCCATATAGGCGGGGTTCATCTTGCCGTCGGTAAACATTCTGCTGGCGATATCCGCATCGGCATCATCGGCAGCGACCCTGGCGACCCAGCCGGCCTTCGGCAGGGTGGGGGCTTCCTTCTTGGCCGTCTCGATGGAGGTGGCAAGACCGCACTTCACGGCAGCCCAGTCACGGATGTAATCCATCTTCTTCAGGATCTCGTCCTTATTGGCCAAAGCCTGGAACTGAGCGGGGGACTCATTGCCCTTCACACCCAGATCCTCTGCGTCGATAAACACATAAGGGCTGGTCGCATCGACAAGGGACACGCGGGCAGTGGTCCCGTCGGGCAGAGTGACTGTATCGGCAGCATTGCCGGAGGGCAGGACGGAAGGAGTAAAGGTCCCTTCGGGATCGCAGAACTCCAGTCCCATCTTGGAGGAAGGTTCGCAGATACCGGGCGTAACATAATCGCCGCAGTAATTTACCTTGCCGTCAACGACCGGGACATACATTTTCAGATACTTCTTGGTATTGGTGTTATAGGCACGGACAACGAAGATCCCATCGTGCTCGGGCTTAACAAAGCCATGCTCGATGGCGTAAGGGCCGACCGCGGTGGAAATGTTGCCGCAGAGAGCCTTGGTGGTCAGACCGGGCTTGCTGACAAATACCTGATAGAAGGTGAAAGCAATATCCGCACCGTACTGATCGCCGTCGTGGATGACAACGACCTTGCTGGTATTGAGGGTCGCGCCGCCCAGGCCGTCCATCTGCTTGGGATCGGGATTGCCCATGGCTCTGAGGATGAATTTCTCTCTTGCCTCGATATCCGCAGGCAGATCCTTATCGTAGAACACAGCCGCCTTGCTGGTGCCGCCGCGCATGATCGAAACCGGAATTTTGGTATAAGCCATTCCGTACTCCTTTCTCTCCTGTTCCGGAGATGCAATAATGTCCTGAGGTTCCCGCGGTCAGATCATCGTAACGACGAACGGGAAGTGAGAGGAGAAGGACTCCGCATACTTGTAATCGTTGCAGCCGGAGATTCTTCTTGCGTGGTTGCCGCGGAGAGAGCATCTGTTCTTGTAGTACTCGATCAGGTGGGACTGTGCCTTGAAGCACTCCATGGCTCTGGCCTTCTTCTCGTAAACGGAGGTGATGTCTACGATCACGTCGGGCTTGTAGTGGCTGATCTCGGTCTGATGAGGCTCGAAGCCCAGGACCTTCATCTGCTTGGTAACGGTCTGACCCTCGGTGCGTACACCGGCTGAGTTGGACATAACGCTGCACATGAAGACGAACTTGTTGACCGCATCGTGGTCGGGATTGAGGATATCGTACTCATCGTGGGAAATGATGACGGTAGGACGGAAATCGCGGATCTTTCTGACCAGTCTCTCTCTGTCCTCGTCGGTGATGTCGATGGGATAGTCGGTCTTGTGCCAATATTCCATCATATCCGGGGTAAGGCCCAGTTCCGCGGCAGCTGCTCTGCTCTCGGCTTCTCTGGTGGCGGCAACGGACTCATAGGTCTGGCCTTCCTTCTTCCACAGATCGTTGGACTCGCCGCGGACACCGAGGCTGAGTACAACTACATTGACCTTTGCGCCCTTTTCAAGATAGGAAGCGATGACTCCGCCTGCTCTCCAGACAAAATCGGCCGCATGAGCGCTGACAACCAGCAAACGTTCAGATTCGAAACCCATAGTTACCTCCCAAAAGTGATATTTTTCAGTTATGTCACTTGATAAACATACGCCATTATAGTACAATACGCCGGATAATAAATCAAATATATTTATTTCATAAAATACATAACAAAAAGTTATTTTATGCCGAGGTGAAAAATGGAAGAGATCACTTCCCTGGAAAACAAAGCGCTCAAATACATCCTCGCCGTCTATACCAGCCGCAGCATCACCCGTGCGGCGGAGGAACTGTTCCTCTCCCAGCCGGCGCTGACGAAATATCTTCAGAATATCGAACAGAAGCTCGGCTTCAAGCTGTTCAGCCGCAGCGGTCACGGGGTGATCCCGACCTGGGAATGTGAGACCATCATGGCCCGTGCCAGAGAGATCGCCGCGCTGGAGAACCGTCTGCAGGGCGATATCATCAATATGAAGCATGAACACACAGGCCGCCTCCGCTTTGCGCTGCCCATCTTCCGGGGCCCGCATATCGTGCCGCGCATCGTCCCCGCCTTTCATGAAAGATACCCGAACGTCGAACTGAAGGTCATCGAATCCGCGGCGCAATCCTTCGAGGGTCTGCTGCTGAGCGGCAGCGTGGATTTTGCCATCACCAACGTGACCTCCTCCCGGAGCGAGATCCAGACGGATATCATCCGGCAGTATGATTTCTACGTCGCCATGGCCAAAAACCATGCGCTCGCGGAAAAATGCCTGATCCGCAGCGGACCGGACCGCGGCCGGGCGGATATCCGCGTCCTGGCAGGGGAGGAATTCATCCTGCAGACGCCGCGGCAGCTGCCGCGGCAGTTCGCCGGTACCGTCTTCGCGCAGGCGCAGGTGAAGCCGAAGGTGCTTCTGGAGATCCAGAGCATCGAGACCGCCGCGCGGCTCGTCTCGCAGGACTGCGGCGTCTGCTTCATCCCGGGGACGCATCTGCAGCATCTGAACATTTCGGACAGTCTTTCGGCCTTCCTGCTGGCCGGCGACGCGCCGAAGCTGGATTTCGGCATCGCCTATCTGAAAGGAATGTATATGCCGGAATATTTCGCCTGCTTTGTCGATCTGTGCCGCAGCGTTCTCAGTTCGGATATCTAAAGCCGAATAAAAGCCTTGAAAAAGCAGTTCCCGTGTGATAGGATGAGAACCAAGAATGCTGCTCATCCGTGAAAAAGCGAGGGAATGAGCAGGGGAGGTCAAGCTATGAGATATTCTTTTCCCGAGCTTCTGCCGGAGGAAGTCATTGAACGTGCCAAGAAGCTGAGCGTTGCACAGATTTGCGACGGTATCAAGGGTGCCAAGCTGGAAGGCGCAGGCGGCGGATGCATGGTTTACGACATGATGCCCGTTGATTCCAAGATGCGCATGACCGGTACCGCCATGACGATCGAAACACAGGACGGAGATAATTTCCCCATCCACCTTGTTTGCTATAAGGCCCCCGCTCCCGGTTATGTTGTCGTTGTCGACGGCAAGAATTACCAGGGCAGAGCTTACTGCGGTTCCCTGATGCTGTGTGCCTGCGATGCGGTCGGCTATGCCGGACTGGTCGTTGACGGCTGCACCAGAGACAAGACCGAAGTCTCCGAGATCGGTTTCCCGACCTTCTGCCGCGGCTATATGCCCAAGGGCCCGGTCAAGAAGAACGAAGGCACCATCAATGCTCCCATCGTCTGCGGCGGCGTATCCGTAAAGCCCGGCGATCTGGTCGTCGGCGATTATGACGGTGTTGTAGTCGTTCCGCGCGAGCATATCGATGCCGTTCTGGAGCAGGCTGAGGTCAAGAAGGCTTACGAAGAGAAGCAGGAAGCCAAGATTGCCCTTTACAACAAGAACAAGGCTGCCGGAGAAGAAACGCCCGAGCTCGCTCCTCAGTGGGTCCTGGATATGATCTCCGAGAACAAATAATATCTGCCGCGCAGATACATAAAAAGCGCCGCTCCGGCCGCAGGGCCGGAGCGGTGCTTTTTTCGTGAGGCTGCGCCCCGTTTATTTCAGTCTTTCCTTCAGCTTTTCGCCGGCCTCTTCGTAGCCGGGCTTGCCCAGAAGCGCGAACATGTTCTTCTTATAGCTTTCCACGCCGGGCTGGTTGAAGGGATTGACGCCCAGCATATAGCCGCTGACGCCGCAGGCAAATTCAAAGAAGTAGAACAGCTCGCCCAGCGCCTCTGCGGTCATGGCCGGCAGATTGACGATCAGGTTGGGCGTCTTGCCGTCCGTATGGGCCAGCAGGGTCCCCTTCATGGCGCAGTTGTTCACAAAGCTCATGGTCTTGCCGGCAAGATAATTCAGGCCGTCCAGATCTTCCTCTTCCGCTTCCAGCACGATATCGCGGGAAGGGGTCTCCACATTGACCACGGTCTCGAACATGATGCGGGAGCCGTCCTGAATGAACTGGCCCATGGAATGCAGGTCGGTGGTCAGGTCCACGGCTGCCGGGAAGATGCCCTTGCTGTCCTTGCCCTCGCTCTCACCGTAGAGCTGCTTCCACCATTCGCCCACATAGTGCATGCCGGGCTCATAATTTGCCAGGATTTCGACACTCTTGCCCTGCTTATAGAGGGTATTGCGTGCGGCGGCATACTGCAGAGCGGGATTCTTCCCGAAGCCTTCGTTCATGCAGATCTCGCGGCCGGCGGCGGCGCCTGCCATAAGCGCGCGGATGTCGACGCCCGCGACTGCGATGGGCAGCAAACCAACGGCGGTCAGAACGGAATAACGGCCGCCCACATCATCCGGAACGATAAAGCTCTCATAGCCTTCCCGTGTCGCCAGGGTCTTCAGAGCCCCTCTGGCGCGGTCGGTCGTAGCGAAAATGCGCTTCGCGGCTTCTTCCTTGCCGACCTGCTTTTCCAGCAGCTTCTTGAACATGCGGAAAGCGATCGCCGGTTCGGTGGTCGTGCCGGACTTGGAGATGACGTTGATGGAGAAGCGCTTGCCCTCCAGTGCCTCCATCAGGCCGGCGGCATAGGCCGGGCTCAGCTGATTGCCGATGAAAAAGATCTCCGGTGCCTTGCGGACGGAATTCTTCACGGAAGCGGCAAAGGGATGTCCCAAAAACTCGATCGCGGCACGGGCGCCCAGGTAGGAACCGCCGATACCGATGACTACCAGCGCATCGCTGTCTTCGCGGATCTTCGCGGCAGCCTTCTCGATGCGTGCGAACTCGTCCTTATCATAGTCGACGGGAAGATCCAGCCAGCCGAGGAAATCATTGCCCTCGCCCTTTCTGCCCAGCAGAACTTTTTCGGCGGCTGCGGCTGCCTGCTTTTCTTCTTCAAAAAGAGCCTGATCGAAAAACGGCTCTGCCATCGTGTAATCCAGATTCAAATGCTTCATTTCTGCGTCCTCCTGCCTGCGGCTGTTTCTCCCGCATTCCTTTTTTGTATTATTAAATATCTTTCAGCGGATGAAAAATCCCGGCTCGCCCATCGGGAAAGCCGGGAAGCACTATAACACATTTTTCCGTATTGTGAAAGGATTCACAACCGAAATTACATTATTTTTACAGATTTTCCGCCGTATAAGCCGCCAGTCCGGCGCCGATCTCTCCCGGAAGCTGCCGGAAACGGCCGCAGATGTCACTGCTGCGGTACGGGCAGCCGCGCAGGAGCGCCTCAATTTTTTCGCTCAGTTCGGCATCCATCGCGTCGGTAAATACCCGCGCGCCGGTCACGGTCCCGTTTTCGCAGCGCAGCAGGATTTCCACCTCGCCCCAGTCAAAACGGGTATGCAGCGAGGCGTCAAAGGCAGGTGCCTGCCCGAAGCGCCACTCCCAGGAGGCATATTTCCGTCTCTTCTCTTCCAGCACGGCCGGATCCAGCTCGCTCACTTCCAGCGGCTCCGCGTCACCGTAAACCGCTTCAAAAGCCCGCGGAAGCGCCTCCTGCAGACGCTGCACCGTCAGTTCCGGTGCCAGCTCGTGCAGGTTCCGCACCCGGCTTTTCACACTCGAAACGCCTTTTGCCGCCAATTTCAGGGGGCTCGGGCTCAGATACCGTCCCAGCAGCTCCATATCGGCATCCACCAGCACCGTCCCGTGGTGCAGCGCCCTGTCCGCCGTAAAGCAGAACGCATTGCCGGAAAATTTCTCGCCCGAATCCAGCAGCAGATCGTTCCTGCCGGACAGTCCGGAAGCAAGGCCGAACTGCGCGATGGCCTTCTGGATCACGGAAAGCTGCCGGGGCAGGTCATAGGCCTCCCGCGGCGTCAGAAATGTGAAATTCAGATTGCCCAGGTCGTGAAAGACCGCGCCGCCGCCCGAAGAACGTCTGGCGAGCCGGCCGCCCTCCTGCTCCAGCAGTTCCGCCCGGCACTCGCGCCAGGCATTCTGATTCCTGCCGATGACCACGGTCCGTTCATTCTGCCAGAGATACAGGATCACGCCCTCTTCCCGGCGTTCGAAGAGACATTCCTCCAAAGCCAGATTATACCAGGGATCAAAACTGTTCCCGAAAATGATGCGTTTTCGCATAGGGCATTATTTCCCCTCCGCCTTCTGCGGCGCCAGGCTGCCGAGCACCTTCCGATACCCCCTGCCGTATTGCACGCAGCGGGAAACACGGGAAAGCGTCGCAGAGGAAATATCCGTCTCCGCCGTCACCTGGTTATAGGTCTTCCCTTCCATCAGCAGGCGTGCCGCCTTCACACGCTGCGACATCTGCTGCACTTCCTTTACGGTACACAAATCTTCAAAAAAGGCCGCACAATCCTCTTCCGACTGCAGGGTCAGCAGTATGCGGTACAATTCCCGGATATCTCCCTCACTTGCCCGGGGCGTGCTGCTGTCAATCGCCATTTTTCCCGTTTCCTTTCTCTCCATTCCATTCGAAAGCGCCCATTTCCATGACCGTTACGGCTGCACTGAGGCGTACCGTTCCGTCCGGCCGTGCCGCCGCTCCCAGCGTTCCCGCGGGCTGCCGCAGCTTCAGGCGCACAAAGCTTCCTTTTTCCTGTGCCAGGAAGACACCGGCCGCCGCGCTGCCGCTGGCGCACGAGCCTTCCCAATACAGCGTATCCGCGCCGGGCACATATACGAGCGGCTTCAAGGTCTCCTTCTCCCGGTCCAGGAACATGATCCCCAGGGCCGGTGCGCCGAGTTCACCGCACCAGCGCTTCACGGCGCCCTCCGCCATTTCCTTTTCCCACTTTTCCTCGGTGATCAGATGCCGGATCCCGCCGCAGGAAAATACCGGCAGCTTCAGGATGCGGTCTCCCCACACGAAATCCCGCATGCCGTGGGCACTGACCGGGGGCAGCTGCGCCGTGCAGAACCAGCTGCCGTCTTCCCTGGCGGAAACAGCCGTCTCGACAGGCGCATCCGCGCCGGAGACTTCCAGCATGAGCATGCTCCCGCAGCCGGGCTCCAATCCCTCCGCACGGCAGATGAATGCCGCGGCGGACATCGCGGCATTGCCGCAGAACTCTCCGCCGACCATGTGCAGATACGGTTCGTCCTCCCGGTGATATCCCAGGAAGCCGGCCTGCTCGGCCGCCGGATGCTTCGCCATCAGCGCATCCGCCAGCGCTTTTTTATCGGTACCCGCAGGCGGTTCCTGTATCAGCAAAGTGATATTTCCCGCCGGGTTCATCAAACAGTAATGTATCGTCATGGCAATCCGCCCGGTATTTCTTTTTTCATTTCCGTGCCCGGGCCGGTCACTATTATACACTAAGCAGTTAAAGAGGCCAACTGTTTTTTCGGGAATTGGGGGCTTGTCCCCGTATGCCCGGCTGTGATATAGTAATCATGGTATATTATTCGTCTTTTTCCGGTCTCCCGGCCGGGCAGGGACGTTTTTCAAAACAGGAAGCAAGATGAACGAAAAAGCTTTACACACATTGGAATTTGATAAGATCCTCAGTCGGCTGGAGCAGCTGGCGGGCTCTGAGGGCGGGAAACGGCTCTGCCGGGAACTGCGTCCTTCCGCCGACCCGGCCGATATCCTCACCCGGCTGAAGGAGACCTCTGCCGCCGAGATGCGTCTGATCGCCGCGGGTTCCCTCGCCTTTTCCGGCATCCACGATATCCGCGAAAGCCTGAAGCGCGCATGCACGGGCAGTTCGCTCAGTATCCCCGAGCTGCTGCAGGTCCGTTCGCTGCTGGAGGCAGCCGCCCGCGCCAAAGCCTACGGCCGCGGGGAAAAGGATACGGAAGACGAGCTTTCCGGCTATTTCGATTCGCTGGAGCCGCTGACGCCCCTGCGTCAGGAGCTGGACCGCGATATCCTTTCCGAGGAGGAACTGGCCGACTGTGCCAGTCCCGGCCTGATGAAGGTCCGCCGTCAGCTGCGCGGCATAGAAGACCGCATCCGCGGTGAGCTGAACTCGCTCCTGAGCCGCAGCCGCAGCTATCTGCAGGAAGGGCTGATCACCCAGCGCGACGGGCGCTACTGCCTGCCGGTCAAGGCGGAACACAAATCGCAGGTTCCCGGCATCGTGCACGACCAGTCCGGCAGCGGCTCGACCCTGTTCATCGAACCTCTGTCCGTCGTCAAGCTGAACAACGAGCAGAAGGAATGCGAGCTGGAAGAAAAGAAAGAGATTGAAAAAGTCCTGGCTGCTCTGAGCAGCGAAGCAGCTGCGCAGGAAGCCGCCATTGCGGCGGACTACCGCATCCTCGTCCTGCTGGATTTCATATTCGCAAAGGCAAGGCTTTCCCGCAGCTATAAGGGGACCGCTCCCGTCTTTGCGGGCGGGCGGGTCATCGATATCCGTCAGGGGCGTCATCCTTTGCTGGATCCCGCTTCCGTGGTGCCCATCGATCTGCGTCTGGGCAAGGATTACGATCTGCTGGTCGTGACCGGTCCCAATACCGGCGGCAAGACCGTTTCCCTGAAAACCGTAGGTCTGCTGACCCTCATGGGACAGGCGGGGCTGCATATCCCCGCCGCGTCCAATTCCCGTCTGTCCGTGTTCCGGGAGGTCTTCGCCGACATCGGGGACGAACAGAGCATCGAACAGAGCCTCAGCACCTTCTCCTCTCACATGACCAATATCGTTACCATCCTGCGGCAGGCCGACGAAGACTCTCTGGTCCTCTTTGACGAGCTGGGAGCCGGGACCGACCCCACAGAGGGCGCGGCGCTGGCCATGGCTATCCTGACCTCCCTGCACCGCAGGGGCATCCGCACGATGGCCACGACGCATTACAGCGAGCTGAAGGTATTTGCCCTCAACGAAGCCGGCGTGGAAAACGCATCCTGCGAGTTCAGTCTGGAAACGCTGCGGCCCACCTACCGCCTGATCATCGGCATCCCCGGCAAGAGCAACGCCTTCGCGATCGCAGGCAAGCTGGGGCTTCCGGAGGAGATCATTCAGGAAGCAGGCGGCTATATCGACTCCAATGAGGAAGCGTTCGAGGATGTTCTGGCCGAGCTGGAACAGCGCCGCAAGGACATGGAAAAAGCCGAGGGCGAGATCAAACGGCTGCAGGCGGAAACCGTCCGGCTGGAAGAAGAAGCGAAGAAGCGTCAGGGCGGTCTGGAAGCCCAGCGGGAGAAGATCCTGCGGGCGGCCCGCGAGGAAGCGCATTCCATCCTGCAGGCGGCGAAGGATACCGCCGACAAAGCCATCCGCGATCTGCATAAGGAAGGCGCGGCAGTATCCCGTGAAATGGAAGAGGCCCGCAGCAGTCTGCGTCTGGCAATGAACGACGCTTCTGCAGCCATCCGCCGGGACGAAAAGGAAGCACAGCGCCGCGTTACCGTCACGGAGAAAAAGCTCAGGATCGGTGACGGCGTATTTATCCATTCGCTCGGCCTCAAGGGCACGGTCAGCACGCTGCCGGATGCCAAGGGCAACCTTTTTGTTCAGATGGGGATCCTCCGCTCGCAGGTCAATGCCTCCGATGTGGAGCTGCTGCAGGAAGAGACCGTTACGCTGGAAGGGAAAAAGCGCACCCCCTCCGGTCCCGGCATGAGCAAGGCGCTGGGCATTTCCCCGGAGATCAACCTCATCGGCATGACCGCCGACGAAGCGATCACCGCTTTGGACAAATATATGGATGACGCCTATCTGGCGCATCTGGAAAAAGTCAGGATCATCCACGGCCGCGGAGCCGGCATCCTGCGGGATGCGGTCTCCCGGTATCTGAAGAAAAACAAGCGGGTGGAGAGCTTCGGGCTTGCCCCCTACCACGAAGGCGGCTACGGCGTCACAGTAGCGGAATTTGCAAAAAAGTAGGCACGAAATATGACGAAACAGAAGATTTTGATTGTGGACGATGACAGGAACATTTCTCAGCTGATCGCCCTCTATATGGCAAAAGAATGCTTTGAGACCATGTGCGTCGCCGATGGCAGGGATGTCCTGCCGGCATTTCTCAGCTTTCACCCCGACCTGATCCTCTTGGATATCATGCTGCCGGGCATGGACGGCTACCAGGTCTGCCGGCAGCTGCGCACGCAGAGCAATGTGCCCATCATTTTCCTTTCTGCCAAGGATGAGGTCTTCGATAAGGTCCTCGGTCTGGAGCTGGGCGCGGACGATTACCTCGCAAAGCCCTTCGACAACAAGGAAATGGTCGCGCGCGTCAAGGCTGTGCTGCGCCGCTCACAGTCTGCCCCCGCGCAGCAGGCCGATAACGACAAGGTGATCTCCGTTCCGTATCTGACGGTAAATCTGACCAACTATACGGTCACGTTCCGCGGCCAGACGGTCGCCATGCCGCCGAAGGAGCTGGAACTGCTGTATCAGCTGGCTTCCTGCCCGAACCGCGTCTTTACACGGGAACAGCTGCTGGAAAGTATTTGGGCCTACGATTATGACGGCGGCAGCCGCACGGTGGATGTCCATATGCGCCGGCTGCGGGAAAAGCTGCCGGACAACGATGCCTGGCGTCTTTCCACCGTCTGGGGCAAGGGCTACCGTTTTGAAATGATGCCGGTCGAGCAATAAGATGAAGAAGACAGAAAAAAAGGTCGGCCTGCGGATAAAGCGTCTGGGCGGCTATATCATTTTCGGTCTTTCCGCCTTCCTGCTGGCCTCTCTGGCCTGTTCTCGGCTGATAAGCCGCGCGATAGAACGTTCCGTGGTGGAAAAACTGTATGAAGCCGTCTGCCAGCTGACGGAGGACCAGGATTTCCGCGGCGGCAAGGTGCTGGTGGACGCCGGCATGAAATATACCGGCTTCGGCTGCAGGATCCTGTATCTGGACGAAGAACGGACGGTCCTGTTCGACAGCAGTGAGAATTCTTCGCTGGTCGGTGCCGTCTGCAGCGATTTCCTCCCGGCAGTCTCCACCCGCTATTGGCGCACGGGCGAATTCGACGGAATCTTCGGAGAGCCGGTCCTGAGCGTATTCGTGCCCATCACCAAAAATCTGGCCATGCAGGGCTATCTGACCATGCACTGCCCGCGCGCGCTCATAAGCGATTTCGAAAAAGAAGTGCTTTTCCCCGTCCTGATCCTGATCGATGCGCTGGTGATCATCGGCCTCCTGGCCTTTTATTTTTCGCAGCGCCGCTCGCTCAGTCCGCTTCGCACCATCCTGACCGGCGTGCAGGCCTTCAGTACGGGCGACCTCGGACACCGTATCATCGTCCGCAGCAAAGATGAGTTCGGTGAGCTTGCAGACCGGCTGAACAAGCTGGCCGATATCCTGCAGGAATCGGAAAGCTATCAGAAAAAGTTCATTGCCAATGTGTCCCACGACTTCCGCTCACCGCTCACATCGATCCGCGGGTATCTGGAAGCCATGCTGGACGGTGTAATCCCGCAGGATAGCCAGTCACAGTATATGCACCTCATCATCGACGAGGCTGACCGGCTGACCAATATGACCAAGGAAATGCTGAAGCTCAGCTCTCTGGAAAACACGCATATGAAGGTCAATGCCCGGGATTTCGACATCGTGGAGCTGTCCCGTGCCTGCTGCAGGATCTTTGAAAGTCAATGCAAGCCGCGCGGTATCCGTTTTGAACTGAGCTATACCTCGCCGACGCTGTTCGTATATGCCGACGAAGAAAAGATCCGCCAGGTACTGCAGAATCTGATCGATAACGGGATCAAATTTTCCCCTGACGATTCCGTGCTCCGCATAGAACTGTACGAAACGAGCTATAAAAAAGTCCGCGTCACCGTAGCCGATGAGGGCGTCGGCATTTCCAAGGAAGAGCTTTCCAGGATCTGGAACCGTTTTTACAAGGTGGATTCCTCCCGCGGCGAAAATAAGACCGGGAACGGTCTGGGACTGGCGATCGTCAAGGAGATCATCGTCGCCCACAACGAAACGATCGCAGCATACAGCGAGCCGGGGCAGGGCGCAAGATTCGTCTTCCGTCTGCCCAAGGGACACAGGCCATCCAAAAGCATTTCCGGCAAGGCAAGATAGTACCGGCATGAGGCAGTTCACCGCCCTCTTTCCCGGGCCGATCGGCCGAGACGGAAAACGGTAAAAAGCGGGGCCGTCAGGGATACGCCTGCCCTGAATATTCCAGATACGGGAGGAACGGCTGCAGTTTCCCGTCGCCGGACAGAAAATATCCCGCCGGAGAGGACATCGTTTTCTCTTCGGCGTTTTTTTGCTTGATTTTCAAACGAAAAACAAGTATAATCACTCTTATCTCTCTGATGCGGTCCGCCGTACCTCGTAGAATATCGTCCCCCGGGGGTATTCATGCAGACTTCTTACCGTTTCCACTGCCGTTTTTTCAATTTTGCGCTGAAGGTATGCGGGCTGCTTTTCCGTAAGAGTTTTTCTCTGCAGCCGCCTGTTCTCCCGGAGCTTCCGGAAAACTACCTTCTGATCAGCAATCATGTGACGAATTATGACCCTATTTTTCTCGGCATTGCCCTGAAAAGGCAGATGTATTATGTCGGAACGGAAAATGTTATCAATACCGGCGTGGGCGGATTTTTTCTCAGGACCTTTCTGGATCCCATCGCCATCCCCAAGGGCGGCAACAGTGCCGGTGCCGTGATGGAGATCCTCCGCAGGCTCCGGGCCGGCAGGCGCGTCGTACTGATGGCTGAGGGCAATACCACTTGGGACGGATGCAGTATCCCGATCCCCGCAGCCACCGGAAAAATGGTCCGAGCCAGCGGTGCTGCGCTGGTCACCTGCCGCATCCACGGCGCGTATTTCATGTCACCCCGCTGGGCTTATTCCCGGCGCAGAGGTTCGGTCCGAGTCGAACCGGTCCACATTTACAGTCCAGAGGAGCTCCGTACGATGAAGCCGGATGAGATCAACCGGCATATCAACGAGGATATCCTGCTGGATGCCTACGAGGAACAGTCCGCCGCGCCGGTCCGCCACCAGGGCAAAAAGCTTGCCAAGGGTCTGGAGCACGCATTGGTGCTGTGCCCGCAATGCCTCCGTTTCGGGACATTGCAGAGCCGGGGCAGCCGTTTTTCCTGCAGCTGCGGTCTGAAAGGCAGCTACGACGCCTACGCGGTGCTTCAGGGAAAGGGCTTCTCCTTCACTTCCGTCCGTGACTGGTTTCAGTGGCAGAAAGGGTATGTCCGCGATATGGGGCAGCCGGCAGAAGATACCGTCCTTGCCTCCGATCCGCTGCTGGTGCTCAACCGCATAGAAGCAGGCAGACGCAGTTTGATGGTCAAGGGCAAGACCGAAATGACCAGCCGCCTCCTCCGCGTCGGCGAATTGTGTTTCGCCCTCAGCGATATTGAAGATGTAGCGGTCTGCCTGCGCGGAACGCTGGCATTTTCCCTGAAAGACGGTCGCTATTTCGAGCTGGTCTCCGCCCGGAAGAAACGCAGCTTCAGCGGTCTCAAATACAAACTTCTGTACGACCGTTTCGGGGCACTTCCCCGCACATAAAAATTATACAGAGGCACAGGCGCAAGGGGCGGTTTTCCCGTCTGCAGCAGCCGGTACCTGATAGGAGGGTCTATGGGAATCGAATTCTGGGATGACAGTGTCTGGTCATTTGTGGCCGCATTGACGATCCTGCTCGTCTGCATGCTCGTTGCCAACATGCTCCGTGACATCTTCAAGCCTTTGAAGAAGCTGATGATCCCCAGCAGCGTTCTGGGCGGCTTCCTGATCCTTTTCGTCAGCTTTATTTACAAGAAGGTGACCGGGAACGATCTGCTGAACATCGATCTGTTGGAATCCCTGACCTATCACGGCCTGGGACTCGGCTTTGCGGCCATGTCGCTCCGCAATCTTGACCAGCAGAACAAGGAGTATAAAGGAGACAGCTTTTCGACTGCTCTCAGCGTAGTCGGATCCTATCTGCTTCAGGGCATCCTGGGTCTGCTGATCTCACTCGGTCTGTATAAGCTGATCGGCAGCTTCTTTGCCTCCGGCCTGATCCTTCCCATGGGCTTCGGGCAGGGACCGGGGCAGGCCTTCAACTGGGGACGCACCTATGAAAATTCCTTCGGCTTCACCGACGGTGCCAGCTTCGGGCTGACGATTGCCGCCGTGGGCTTCATTGCCTCCAGTATCGGCGGGATCATTTTCCTGAACTCCCTCCGCAGAAAACATATCATTCAGGGCGAAGCGTCAGATATCCAGGATGAGAATCTGTCGGCGCAGAGCATTACGGGGGAGAATGAGATCCCGCTGTCCGAATCCATGGACAAGCTGACCGTTCAGCTGGCACTGGTCTTCGGCACCTACACCCTCGCCTATCTGTTTATGAAGGGTATCAACGTGATCATCGAGACCGGCGTGATGGGCGATTTCGGCTACAACACCGTGCAGCCGCTCGTCTGGGGCTTCAACTTCCTGTTTTCGTCCATTTTCGGCATCCTCGTCAAGGGCGTTTTCCGCAAACTGCAGCAGAAAAAGATCATCAAGAAGGAATACACCAACACGTTCATGCAGAACCGCATTGCGGGCATCATGTTCGATATCATGGTGATCGCCTCCATTGCCGCGATCAATCTCTCTGCCTTTACGCACCGCAGCTTTGTCATCCCGCTGCTGCTCATGTGCATCATCGGCACGGTTTCTACGTTCTTCTACCTGAAGTTTTTCTGCAGACGCCTGTTCCCGCAGTACGAAAATGAAGCCTTTCTGTCTCTTTACGGGATGCTGACCGGAACTGCCAGCACGGGCGTCATCCTGCTCCGTGAGATCGACCCGCAGTTCAAGACCCCTGCGGCCAACAATCTGGTCTACCAGCAGGCATGGGCCATCCTGTTCGGCGCTCCGATGCTCCTCATGATGGGCGTAGCGCCGCAGAGTCCGAAGCAGTGCATCATCGTATGCGTTCTTCTGGTCGCCCTGTTCGCGGCCATCAACCTTCTGGCCTTCCGCAAATTCATCTTCGGAAAGAAGAAAAAGAAGTAAACTGTTTTTCCATCAAAAAAGGCCTCTTTTGTCAGGGACAAAAGGGGTCTTTTGGTTTTCTGCGGCTCAATATCTGTGCGGCTTGTAATCGAAATTATCCACAAACATGCGCGTAGCTCTGAGCAGCGGCTGATCCTTTGTGGCAAGCTCGTTATAGACCGGAACGGTCAGCCACATACAGCAGCCGAGCACGGGGCCGATGTTCCTGTGCATTTTGCAGTACGGTCCGACGGAAAGGAAAAGATACGGTATATCCAGTTCCTTTTTGAGCAGAGAGGAAGTCTTCAGATTTTCAAGCATTTCCTCTTCCGTCGTGGATGCCGTAACGATCTTCGCGATATCGGCGCCGCGCTTCTGATGTTCGAGAGCGATGGAAAGCACCTCGTCGTGATTCATAAAACGCTTGGTATGGCTGGACATCAGCACCTCAAGCCCGCTCTCGTGCATCGTGTCGATCAGCTTTTTCTGCTTATCGATGGCCGCCGCGTTCCGGGTGATCTCATCGGGCGACTTGTCATAAAGATCGCCCATCACATCCATCAGCGTCCCGCCGGCCCGGCCGCACAAAAGCAGCTCCTCGGCCAGCTCATCATCACTCATGCCCTCGTTAAGTCCGACACGGTAGCAGGTGACATATACGGGCTTGTCATCGGCAAAGCGGAACATGCTTCTATATTGTTTTTCCGTCCGGTACTCCTTGGGAAACTGCTCTATCTGGAATCCGAGCGCGTCCGCACCGTCAAACATACTGGTACGCGCAAGCGAAATAAATTCACTCGGCGTGCGGACCTGTATCATGGATGTAAGCAAGGGCTTTTCACGGTTCAAAAAGGTGGGCTTCATACGCATCTCCCTTTCATTCTTTGTTGAACATAACGCTTCTGCCGCCGTCTACCAGCAGCGTAACGCCCGTGGTGAAAGCGGATTTATCGGACGCCAGGAACATCACGGCATTCACGATTTCCTGCGGTTCCGCGGCACGACCCAGCAGGGTCTTCATTTTTGCCATGGCCGGACGGGTAAGCACCGGGCCGGGGGCAACGCATACGGCGCGGATATTGTACGGTGCGCCGGCCTGCGCAAGCGATTTGATAAATCCGTTCATCAACGCGCTCTTGCTTGCGGCATAATCCGCATGGAGCGGGCTGCCCTCTTCGCCCGTAATCGAGCCGAAGTTCACGATCACGCCGCTCTTCTGTTCCGCCATATATTTCATGGCTGCGTGGCAGAAATAGAACGCGCCCTTCAGATTGACGTCGATCCCCCAATCATATACTTCGATGGGCGTTTCAAAAAACGTACGTGCTTTGGATTTTAAGATCCGGACCGCCGAGCCTCCCGCGCAGTTTTCCAGGATATCGATGCCTCCGAAGGTTTCCACAGCCTTTGCGCAGGCTGCGGAGACCTGCTTGTAATCGCGCACATCGCACTGCACGCCGATCGCATGACCGCCGGCCTCATTGATCAGGCGGGCCTGCTTTTCGACCTCTTCCCCGTTGATATCCACAAGCACGACATTGGCGCCCTCTGCGGAAAAACACTGAGCGGAAAGCAGCCCCATGCCGGACGCCGCGCCTGTTACGAGAAGCGTTTTGTTTTCAAACTCCATTGTTCCGATCTCCTTTTTATATCTGCGGCGTCTGCCTGATCCGGGCCGGTATTCCCGCCGCGGCAGCTGCCCCGGACCTGATCCGCAGGCAGTTTTCGAGCCTTCTGTTTTGTTATAACACGGAAAAACCCGTTTGCAATCCATGATACTCCTGTATCTGAAAACAATACTCCTGCAATACATTTTTTTTGTTGAAACCGCAAAGGGTTTTCGATATACTGACAGAAACTATACTTTCACGAGGTGGCTTATGTACTGCGAAAAACAGGGTCTGGCCCATTTTGTATCGCGTATTTATACAAAGCAAAACAGTGTGGCCTTTGATTACTCCCTTCGGCCGCGCCCGTGCCACAATCTCGCGATCATTCTCCGCGGAAATGTCATTTTCAGTGAAAACGGCAGGGATATCCCGGTACATTCCGATGAAGTCGCATTTATTCCGAAAGGCTCGCGCTACCGCGCCCAGTGGTTTCCCGATCCCGACATCGTCTTTCACACACTCCATTTCGACTTTGCGTGGCAGGGTGACCCGCTGAAGAACATCAGGATCCCCGTGCAGAAAATCGCGGCGGACGACATAGAGGAACTAAAAAGCCTGTTCGCATTTGTGCATGCCAATCAGAATGCCGGGACATTTGAATTCAATTCCGCATTTTACGATATCTGCGCCAAGACCGTGGCCAGGCTCGAATATACACAAACAGCGCGCGTCAGCCCGGTGCAGCCGGCCCTGGATCATCTGGAAAACCATTATACCGAAAAAGTAACGGTCGAGGCCCTTGCGGCACTGTGCTGCCTGAGCGAATCGCGGTTTTATGTATGCTTCCGGGCCGAAACGGGCATGACACCGATCGAATACAAGAACCGACTGTGCATACGCCATACGATGCATCTGCTCATTGCGGAGCCTTCCCAAAGCATCGAAAAAATCGCGCTCGAAAACGGCTTTGATTCCGCCATATACTTCCGGCGCCTCTTCAAGCGATATACCGGCAGAACGCCGGGCGAATACCGCAGTGCCGGCATGCTGATGTAAAGCCTCCGCCGCTCCGGCTCCATTGCAGCACAAAAATGACCCCCGCCCGTCAGTTTTCCGTCTGACATGCGGGAGTCATTTTTGAGTGCATATTTTGCTTATGGGACAATACTTCCCAAAAGAAAGTCCGGACCGCAGAAAGTCTTATTCCATAAGGCTTTCCGCGGTCCCTTGGCAAACACTTTTTATCCAATATTTTTCTTATTCCGCAAGGCTTTCTGCGGTCCCTGACCGACACGTTTTGCCCTATATCCGGCTTTTTTGAGGGCCGTATGCCCCAGGAGCTTAATCCTCTTCGATTTGGGCGATTCTTCTCTTATGGCGTTCCTCCTCGGAAAAAGGAGTATCCAGGAACGTATCTACGATCTTCACAGCCAGGCCGGGACCGACGACGCGGCCGCCCATCGCCAGAATATTGGCGTCGTTATGCAGGCGGGTCGCCTCCGCGGAAAAGCAGTCGCTGCAGAGCGCGGCACGGATGCCCTTCACTTTATTTGCCGTGATGGAGATCCCGATACCGGTGCCGCAGATCAGAATGCCCTTTTCGCATTCTCCGCCCGCAACTGCCTTCGCTACGGCTCTTCCGTATTCCGGATAGTCGCAGGAAGCCGTGCTGTAGCAGCCGAAATCCTTGAATTCCAGACCTCTTTCCTGCAGATGCCTAATGATCTCCTGCTTGAGTTCAAAACCGCCGTGGTCACATCCGATTGCTATCATTTTTTTCTCCTTCTGCCTCTTCGGCCTGAACGATCTGATATCCGGCAGCCTTCCGCAGCCGGTTCATGATCGCGTCTCCCAGAGGGCCGTCATGGAAGGTCTCCGAAAAGACCGCCTCCAGCCCCGCATCATCCAATTCCCGCAGCACCTGAAAAAGATTGTGCGCAACGGTCTCATCTTCTTCCCGGCTGCCCAGCACGATCACGTGCTCCTGCCCCGCATAGAGCGGCGCCGTTTCCCGGCTGCACAGGATCCCCGTCCGCCGGCCCGCCGCCGCAGCTTCTGCCGCCGCTTGCTTGATATAGGCCGTTGCCGCCTCGGGCCGTCCTTCCACCAGTGTCACGGAAGCCTTCGGCGCATAATGACGGTATTTCATACCGGGGGCCTTGGGAACAAATCCCTCCTCCGGCCGCGCGTAGACCGCCGGATCCACATCGACCTTCCGAAACAGCTGTTCCAGCCGCTTTTTCCCGATAAAGCCCGGCCGCAGGACCGTAGGCGTTTCCGTCGTTACATCGATGATCGTGGATTCCAGGCCGATATCCGACGGCCCGCCGTCCAGGATCAGCTCTATGCGGCCGTCCATATCTTCTTTGACCCGGTCCGCCGCAGTCGTACTGGGACGCCCGGACAGATTGGCGCTGGGTGCCGCGATAGGGACCCCCGCAGCCCGGATAAAGGCCCGCGCACCGGGGTGAGAGGGCATGCGGATGGCTACCGTATCCAGCCCGCCCGTGGTCTCCTTCGGAACAAGCGCCGATTTGCGAAAGATCAGAGTCATGGGGCCGGGCCAGAATGCCTGCATCAATATTTCCGCAGCGGGAGGGATCTCCTCCGTCAGCGGCAGCAGATCTTCCCGCTCCGTGATATGCAGGATCAGCGGATTATCGGAGGGCCGCCCCTTGGCCGCATATATGCGCCCGGCCGCTGCCGGGTCCAGCCCGTTGCCGCCCAGCCCGTAGACCGTTTCCGTGGGAAATGCCACCAGCCCGCCGGCCCGAATGATCCTGCCGGCCCGTTCCAGCACGGGAGCATCCTGCTCCATCCCGGTCAGCCGTATTACATCCGTTTGCATCTTACTATTCTCCTTCGCCGGCAAATATCGCCGACCGAAACAGTATACTCATTTTTGCGGCAAAATGCAATCCGCGCAGGCCGTTACGGCCGGATTCGCTCCTCCGGCGCTGCCGCGCTGCGAAAGCTGCTCCCGGATCTCGTTTTCCGCCGCGATGACCTCCGCCTCGAAGCTCCTTGCCGGCACACGCAGGGCCCCGTGTCCGAGGATGATCACCTGCTCCAAAGCATCGGAAGTGACCACCTGCATGATGCTCCTGCCGGAGAGCCGGTAGGTCGCCTTTTCGATATACATATCCGCCGTTTCGGCTTCCTTGGTAAATACGACCGTAAAATCGCCCTTCCGTTCCACACTGCCGGGATTGCCTTTCACCTTATAGGCGTCAAATACGAGGATCAGCCGGCAGCCGCGATAGCCCTGGAAATTCCGCAGCCGATCCGTCAGGACGCTGCGCGCCGCCTCCAGATCCTCTGCGGCCAGATCCCGCAGACTTTCCCAGGAAAAGATCACGTTATAGCCGTCCACGAGCAGATACCGCTCGCCCGATGTATCTTCCCGGCCGCGGTAGAGAGGCTGCTCGTTTTCCCTGGCCGGGCGCATATATCCCGGGCGGTCGGTCTTCGGCTTTCCGTAGGTCCGTTCAAAAATGGCCATCAGCTCCGCGTCGGAGGCAAGAGAACCGCTCAGCTGCCCGCCGGAGCGTGCCGGGGCAGGCGCGGAAGACGTCTCTGCCACTTTCGGGCGGCTGCCGGCGAAAGCAAAGGGAAGATGCATATACCGGGGCACATCGCGCCAGTTCACATTGAAGCCGGCGCCGTGCGCACAGAAAACGCTGTCCGGCGTATTGGCCAGATCCGCCTCCGGCTGATATCCCGCCTCGGCAATGACAGCTGCCTGCCCCGCACACGGCTCATAACCGCCGAATGCCAAAGTCAGGCGCCCCTGTCCGCGCGAATACGAAGCCAGCTGTTCCGGATAAGTGCCCAGTTCGGATGCGGGCAGCCGGCCGCGCAGCGTACATTCCTCGGTCCCGGTCTGCGGCGGTTCGCATTTTGCCTTCATTTTTTCCAGATCGGTCATGGCTCTTCCGAGCATGGCCGCAGGGACGGTCAATTCAAAATCATAGATCGGTTCCAGCAATTCGGACTCTGCCCGCATCAGCCCTTGGCGCAGCGCCCGATAAGTTGCCTCGCGGAAATCGCCTCCCTCGGTATGCTTTTCATGCGCCCTGCCGGAAAGCAATGTGATCTTCATATCCGTGATCGGCGCGCCGGTCAGGACGCCGCGATGTACTTTTTCCTGCAGATGCGTCAGCACCAGCCGCTGCCAGTTCAAGGCAAGCTCGTCCGTGCTGCAGGCCGTGCCGAAGCTGAGGCCGCTGCCGCGCGGCGCAGGCTCCAGAAGCAGATGCACCTCCGCATAGTGCCGGAGCGGCTCATAGTGCCCGATTCCCTCTGCCGGGGCCTTGACGGTCTCCCGGTACAGGATCTTTCCGGGGCCGAATTCCGTCTGCAGTCCGAAACGCCTCTCTAGCAATTCGCGGAAGATCTCCCGCTGGACGGGGCCCATCAGCTGCACAGTCAATTCCTTGGTTTCTTCTTCCCATTGCGGAGCCAGCGACGGCTCCTCTTCCGCAAGCTCCCGCAGCTTCGGAAGAACGGTCATCGGGTCGGTTCCCTCCGGCAGCACAAGGGCATAGCTCTGCACCGGCAGAAGCGTCATGGGCAGGCCCTGTGCGTCACTTCCCAGGCACATGCCGGGATACGTGCCGCTGAGCCCGGCTGCGGCGACCACATCTCCGGCGGATGCCTCTTCCAGAGCGGTAAAACGCGGGCCGCTGTAGCTTCGCAGCTGCGTGATCTTTTCTTCCCGCTGCAGATAGCGGACCGTATTGCGGGGATGGAGCACCCCGCCGGTCAGCTTCATGTGGGTCAGACGCACGCCCTGCGGATCATGGGTTATTTTATATACTTTTGCGGAAAAATCCGGCAGTTCCGGCGCATCCGGCGCAAATTTTTCCAAATCCTGCAGGAATTCACGGACGCCGCGGCCCTTCAGCGCCGAACCGAAGCGGCAGGGATAAGCCTCCGCCCGGCGGACGGCCGCCGTGACCGACGCATCGGACAGGCATCCTGTCTGCAGATATTCATCCAGCAATTTTTCGTCCGAAGAAGCAATTTCCTCGGGATCGGGGGCCTCCGCATCAAAGAAGCAGCCTCCCAGACGGCCGCGCAGAGCGCACAGCAGTGCGTCCCGCCCCGGCCCGGGAAGGTCCATTTTGTTGATAAAAAGGAACACCGGCAGACCGCGCTTCCGCAGCAGCTTCCATAAGGTCACGGTATGGCTCTGTACACCCTCTGAGCCGCTGATGACCAGCACCGCCGCATCCAGGATATCCAGCGCACGCTCCGCTTCGGGGGAAAAATCCACATGACCGGGCGTATCCACCAAAGTCAGCGTCCTTTCCGGCAGCTTCAATACGGCCTCCTTGGCGTAAATGGTGATCCCCCGCCGCCGTTCCTCGCGGTCACTGTCCAGAAACGAATCCCCGTGGTCCACCCGTCCGCCGCTGCGGATACAGCCCGCCTCCAGGAGCAGCGCATCCGAAAGCGTTGTTTTCCCGGCATCTACGTGCGCCAGAATCCCTATCACGCTCTTCTTCATTTCGCCTCTCCTTTCTCCGCGATTCGGGGCGATGCCCCTGCGGCCTTTTCAAATTTCAGGGCGAATAATACGGACGCCCCGTTCTTTTCATATCCCGGGGCGCGTAATACGAACTGCCCCATTCTTTTCATATCCCGGGGCGCGTAATACGAGCCGCCCCGATCCTTTTTGTTTCCGGGGCGAATAATACGGCCGCTCCGATCTTTTTGATTATACAGGGAAATCCGCATGCACGCAAGCATTCCGCCCATCCCGGCAGCAGGAAAGGCCCGCCGCGCATTTTCTGCACGCCGGGCCGATCTTCAGGCCTGTTTTCCCTGTATATTCTGCATAGATGCCGCCATGCACAGCACCGGCGGATCCACAACCCGCCCGCAGCCGAATTTCCCTTTTTCACACAGACAGCACCATAGACGGCAGCCTGCCGGGGCAGACCGCCGGGGATCATTTGGCGATCTTTTTCCAGAAACGCCGCAGTCCCTTCGGTTCCTCGGCCCGTTCTTCTACGGGTGCTTCCGCCTCCTCCGGCTCCGTCTGCTCCGAAACATCTTCCATGCGCAGCGCTTCCCATATCTGTGAGAAAGAATAATTGTCTTCATGGCAGACGCGGAACAGCTCATAAGCCATCTGGGCGGTCTCCTCATCCTCATGATCCGCTTTTTTCAGGATATAGCGGCTGAGCGCCTGCAGCTGGGCGAACAGATCCTCCTCGCGGGCCGGATGCAGGCAGAACTGCCAGCTGTTCTTCGCGGAGAAAATGAGCCCCGGTTCCAGCCACAGGCGCTTCGCATCCAGCAGATATTCCTCCAATTCGTTGGAGATACGGTAAATACTCCGGAAAAGGTCCCGGATCTCCTCCCCGGTCATTTCTCGCTTGCTCAGGATCGCTTCCAGACTTTTTTGACCGCTGATCTCGTAGCGGTACTCGTATTTGTCTCCGAGCGCCCGCGCCTGCAGTCCCAGCAATCGGTCCGGTTTCGCTTCCGTAAGCATTTTTTCGGTATACGTGTCTCCCCGTTCCTCTTCCGTTACCACCAGATAACTTCCGTCCAGTTCGCGGCTGAATGTGATTTCCATCTTTCATCCTCCCTCATTTACGGCTGTCGGCCGCCGATTTATATCCTGCGGAGCTATGTCCGCTCTGCTCATCCCCGCTTCCGCATCCTTCCCGCACGATCCGCTATTTCGGAAAGGGAAACAGTTCCCGAAGCACGCGGCCGATCTCCATCAATGTCGGGGCCGCAGCATTTTCGGTGCGTTTTGCCTCCGCTTCCAGCCATTCCTCCGCAGCCTCCCTGACCTCTTCCAGCAGCCCGACGCAGTAAATGATCACCACTGCCAGGATCAGACAGACCGCGCTGATGATCAGCGAGCTTTCGACCGTCAGGCTGCCCTTCAGAGTTCTCCTGATTTTCATTTTATCCGGGTCCTCCTTCCAGGAGGGCGGCCCATACGGCCAGCCACAGAAACGGTGCCAGCGGCAGCGCGTCTTTCCCTCTTTTTTTGAAGACCAGCATTCCCGCCGCTCCCCATATCCCGCAAAGCAGAAAGCCTCCCATAAGCACCGTGAGCAGGCGTCCGGTACTCAGCCACAGATGCAGGACCGCCGTGAGGAGCGCATCGCCCGTTCCGACTCCGCCGCGGGTGATCCTCCCGAGCAGGTACAGGGCCGCTCCGCAGACCGATCCGCCGATATAAGCACGGTAATACCGCCACAGACGCTGCAGGAAGCCGAGTGTCCCACACGCCTCCGTCGGCGGCGGAGCTTTCACGGCCGCGCCGGAAAGCTGCCACAGCAAACCGCCCGCCGCACCGATCATAAGCATCCGAACCGATATTTCCCTCTTTTTCCAATCCCCGACAGCCAAAAATCCGAGCCACCCCGCCAAAAATGCACTGCCCAGGGCCGTCCGCAGAGCTGCGCTCATGACGCGTCTGCGCAGAAGCTGCACGGCCTGTATTTCTCCTGCGCCTCCGATAAGGCGATCTTCGTCACATCCCGGGTAATGCGGCTGCAGCTTCGGTCGTTATGGTAGCGGTCGCCGCTCGGCGTCACATAGACTACCGCTGCTGCCGGGTCCCGTTTCACACAATACCGGCAGGGGTAATACCGCCCGCCGCTGTCATTCCGGAGATAGGGCAAAGTATCCCCCGGAACTGCTTTCGGGTCGATTTTCAAGGATCGGCAGCCCAGGGAAACATGATAAACGCTCCCTTTGGCCGTCACGAAAACCGTGTCTTCCTCTCCGTCCGCTTCGTCTGCGGTCATGGTCTGCGGCGTCCCTACCCAGAGCCGCCGGCAGCTGCGCTGCACGACCTCATAGCTGACCGCAAACGGAAAGCGTACCGGACTTTCCACCCGGTAGCGCAGCACCAAATCCAGTTTTCTGTCCGCCAGGGTACTGCCCGACAAAGACAGTCCCTGCGCACCGCCCCGGATCGGAGAACGCTCCAGCAGATCCCTTCCGATGCTTTCCGCCAGAACTCCCTTCAGCAGTTCCTGCCACAGAAATGCGGCCGCCTGCTGTGCCAAAAAACCGCGGGCGGCTTCCTTCCAGTTTTCTTCCCCGATAAGTACCCGGAAAGCACTGCCTTTCAGGCCCTTCAGCCCGCCGCTTTCGGCATCCGCCAGCTTCATCAGGTCCGCGTCGGTATAACGGTCGGCAAATTCCAGACCGTAAGACCATACCGTTATTTTTTCGCATACCGTATCCAGCGCCCGCTGGGTACGTATCTGCCAAAGCTGCCCCAAAAAGAAGCTGAACAGTATCCCGCAGAAAAAAAGTACCAAAGGCAGCGTCAAAGCTGCTTCCAGCGTAACGCTGCCCGGTACGCTGTTCGTCCCGGGATCCGGCGCTTTGGAGATCTCTGTTTTTTGTCTGATCGCGTATTTTAGCCGGGGATTATCCGGCGCTGTATGGTGAGAGCCTGTAACAGGCCCGAGGTCCCGGGACAGTATCCGCATACTCTTCACCCCCCTCCGTAACGGAAACTCCTTTTATCCTGCAGCACCGCTTCGTTTCCGGTACCGGCCAGGCGCCGGAACCACGGCAGCTTCAGATACAGATATTCCACGCGGGCCTCCGCCGTGATCTCGGCGGAAACCATCAGCCTGCTCATACGGAAGCTCCGGTCTGTCAGACGGATGCGTGCCTCTATGACATCCATCATCCGCAGCAGCATTTCGGAACTGTCTCCCATACAAAACAGCAGGCGCAGATAATCTTCGTAATACAATCCTTTTTTGGCGGCCGGCGCAGCCGCTTTCGTCAGCGAAAGGGCACTCAGGCTCCAATCCTCCGCCGTTTTCCACAGCGGCACTCTTCCGCCCTGATATAAGCAGCGCAGGTCCGTCACGGATTCTCCCAGCGCCCATGCCGAAAGCAGCACGTATTTCAGGGGCTTGCCCAGTTCCGGGGCACCGGCCGCCGCAGCCGCCGCATAGGCCGCGCTCTCCGCTGCCGCCAGCTTGTCTCCGTCCGTCATCAGATAGACCAGATTCAGGCCCGTGCGGATGAGCATGATCTGCACCGCCGTCCTTTCCAGGGCCTCCGCCTCCGTACTGCCCCCGGCGATCACATATTCCGCCTCATACTTCGCCCCCTGCATCCGGATCCCTCCGCAGAAGTCCATGGTATGAAAAATATATTCGCCGAGCAGCAGCTTCTCCCCGAAGCTGACGGAGGCTTTCTCCTGTCCGCCGCTTTTGCCGGCCGCCGCAGAGGGAAGCTCCGGGTCACGCCAGCTCCGCACGGAGATATTCCCGTCCGCGATCAGGCTCATGATCCCGAGGGCACTCATATCCTGCAGTTCCGACATGATCGGCACCTGAAGCGGCTTGACCGTCCCGGTCTCTCCGGGGCCGTCCTCCGCGCCGCGAGGCGTTTCCGGCTGGCTGCCGTTTTCACGTGCCGCCTTCTCCGCCTCTTCCGCAGCCTTTTGTGCCTCTTCCGCCTGCTTTTTCAGGGAAGAAAAGCTTTGCAGCACATCTTCCAGAGATACTTTTTCGTCCCCGGTGAAGCGCTCCAATGTCCCCCGCAGGGTCTCCGCGCTTTTTTCGTCCTTGACCCCCAGGCGCTTCAGCAGGTTTTTCACCATGAAAACGAGGCCCGCCTTCTCCATATAGTCAAGGACGCTTTCCGCAAATGGGCTGCCGCCGCGGTCGATGAACCGCACGGCTTCCCCCTCCGTCTGCAGGCTGATGAGCCCCACGCGGTCGCCGGAACGAAGCAGCAGGCCTTCGGAGGGGACCAGGTAGCTGTACAGATACCCCTCCGCCTCATCCAGCCATTCCTCCCCGTCTCCCGCCTCGCAGCCGGCCAATCCGTAAAATTCCCACAGGTCGCCGTTATAGGCCGCAAAGACGGACTGCATGGCCGATGCATCGGCCTGCCCCAGCAGAGCCCGCAGCGCATACAGCCTCGCTCCTTCCAGACAGGTACAGAGCAAAGCCGTTATCAGCGGACAGCAAAGGGCCAGAAAGACCGTTACCGCTCCGCGGGCGCGGCGCCTCATCATTTCTGCAGTTCCTCGACCCTGCTGCCGATGTTTTTGAAAATAGACTGCATCAGGGCCGTGATTTGGTTTTTGAACAGCAGGATCAATGCGATCAGCACCACCAATATCAATACGATCTCGACCACGCCTACGCCGTCCTCATTCGACAGCATGTTGTTTTTCTTTTGAATTTTCAGCATTTTTTCATCCTTTCCGATCAGATTTCTATCTGCAGTCCCAGTAATGCCGGGACGATCACAGACGCCAGCGTAATGGCAAAAAGGAGCATGATCGGCAGCAGAAGCCAGCTTTCCGCTTCTTCTCCGCGGCGCTTCACGCTGCGCAGGCTCGCCTCCAGTCCCGCGGAGCTTTCCGCGGCCAGCATCCGGCACAGTTCACGGTTGCCCTGCTGCACGGAAGCCTCCAGCAGCCCGCCGAGGCGCAGATATTCCGCTGTTTTGCACCGTCTGCCGAAGCGCCCCAGGGCCTCGTCCTCATACATACCGCCCAGCATTTCCTTCTGGGCCGTGCGCATTTCCTCATAAACCGCGCGTTTTTTCCCGCCGGCCGCCAATTCCGCCTCATAACGCTTCACAAGCTCCTGCCAGGCGGAACGGAGGGACAGCCCCGCGATCATGTAAAGAGACAGCCCGGTCACCATTTCCCCGTACTGCGCAGTGAGTTCCCGGCGCAGCTTCCGTTCGTCCTGTTTTTTCTTTTCCTCCGGCAGATACACGATCGCCGCGGCCGCAGCCGCCCCAAGCAGCAGGAACGCAAGTGGCGCCTCCGTCAGCTTTCCGATGGCCGATACAGCCGTCAGGAGCCCTCCGGCGGCCAGCGCCGCCAGTGCCGCAGCAAAGTGTTTTTTCTGCTCCGGTACATCCGAAAATACCTTCGGCTTTTCATTTTTCCGTTTCACCGGCTTCCTCCAGGATCTTTCTTCCCCATACGGCCGCAGCCGCGTAAAACACCAGCGACAGCAGCATGGTGAACCGTCCGGCCGCAGCCGAATACAGTTTGTCCGCCAGCTCCGGCGCCGCTAGATTCAGATACAGCAATATTCCGGGCGGCATCGCACACATGATGATGAATTCCGTCCGCTGCCCGGTGAGTGCCGTAACGGTCTCCTCACGGACCAGACGCCTCGCCTCCATTGCCTCCGCCATGGCTTTGAGGACCGGCAGATAATCCCCGCCCTGTTTTTTCGCCACGGCAAATACTCCCGCCAGCTCGCCCGCTTCCCGCAGGCCGCTGCGCCGCTGCAGATCTTCCCACAGCTTTTCCGGCGGCAGCTTCAGGCGGAGATGCGTTTCAAACCGCTTTGCCTCCTGCGCCATCATACTGTCCTCGCCGAACACTCCCGCAGCCTCCCGCCCGGCCAGCATCATCGCATTTTCCAGCGCATAGCCCGAGCGGAGCAGGGTCGTGACAGAAAGCAGATATACCCGCAGCTGCCCCGTGAGTTCCCGTCTTTTCCGGGTCTCCTTTTCATCCGCGGCCACACGTCTGACCGAATATCCGCCGGCAAGAGAAACCGCGGCGCACAAAGCGGAACGGAAAAACAGCTGCCCCAGCAGCAGTCCGACGGCGCAGCCGACGCCCCACGCCAGCACTTTTTCCCCCGGCGTCAGGCAAAAGGGCGGATACGCATGCGCCGGCAGCCATTTTCGGATCCGTTTACGAAACAGGCCGTTCTTCTCCGGCAGCTGGCCATTTTCCTTTGCAGTACGGGATACGTGCCGTCCGAGCCAGTCCTTTCCCTTTTTCAGACAGGAAAACAGGCTCCGTATGTATTTCTTCTCCGTCAAAGTCCGTCACCTCCCGAATCTCCCACACGCGGCGCTTTCCGTCCTCGCCGCGGTCCAGATGCACCAGCAGATCCAGAGCAGACGCAATCTGACTGCGTACCGCCCGCAGGGGCAGTTCCCCGCCCATCAGCACCATGGTCTCCAGACGGGCCAGCATATCCTGCGCACTGTTCGCGTGGCCGGTCGACACGGAACCGCGGTGTCCGGTATTCATCGCCTGCAGCATATCCAGCGCTTCTTCCCCGCGCACCTCCCCGACGATGATCCGGTTCGGCCGCATACGCAGGGCAGCCCGTATCAGATCGCGTACGGTGATACGGTTTTCGCCCTGCAGATTGGCATCTCGCGTTTCCAGCCGGACGAGGTTCGGCAGCCGCTGCAGCTGCAGTTCGAGGGAATCTTCTATCGTGATGACCCTTTCCTCCGGCGGGATAAAGGCGGAAAGCGCATTCAAAAAAGTCGTCTTTCCGGAGCTTGTTCCCCCGCTGATAAAGATATTGCAGCCGACTTTTACGGCTGTCCGCAGAAAATCCGCCGCCTCGCGCGAGACCGTCCCGCATTCGACCAGCTTTTCCATGGTGAACGGCTCCCGGTTGAATTTCCGTACCGTCATGACCGGCCCCTCCGGGGCCGCCGGCGGGAGCACGATGCTGACACGTGAACCGTCCTCCAGCCGCAGGTCCGCGATCGGTGAGGATGTATTGACCAGCCGGTTCACGCCGGCTGCCATCAGCTGGATCACATCCTCCAGCGTTTCCTTTTCCTCAAAGCGCCTGTGCCAGAGTTCCATCCGGCTGCCGCGCTCTAAAAATATTTTCCCGTGGCCGTTGACCATGATCTCCGTCACCGAATCATCGTCCAGCGCCTCCTGCAGGATATCCATGCCCCGGAAAGAATCCAGCAGCTGTTTCCGCGCCGTCGTTTTTTCCGCCAGCGTCAGTTTTTCTTCCCGCCCGAGCCGCATCACGGCCTCATCGATCCTGGCCGCCAGGGCGCCCGGCTCCGGTGTGCCTGCCGTTTCCAGCGCCGCGGCGATCTCCCGCCGCAGGCTTTTCAGCTTTTCCCGCAATTACAGATCCTCCTCCAGCAGCAGCTGCTTCACAAAGCGCCCCCAGGCGGTAAAGCGCAGCCGCCGGTAGTCCAGAAATTCTCCTTTTTCCTCCGGCTCCGGCAATATGAAGCGTCGGATCCGCCCCAGTATCTCCTCACGGCCGCTTTCCTCCAGAAAGCTGCGCCATTCCGCCTCCTTCGCGCCGGAGATTTTATCGCTGCGCACTGCCGTGAAAATCCGGCTGCACTGTTCCAGCAGGACCAGCGGATCTGCCGGCCCCTCGCCGATATCCAATATCACATAATGATAAATGCCGCTTTCCTTCAGGGCCTGCAGCAATTTTTCCCAATCCTCCCGGGACGCGGCCGGGACATCCTCCCGCCCTGCCGCAGGCTGCACGTAGCACAGATTGCCCAAATGCTCCGTCAGTTCCGGCAGTCTGGCCGCAGGCTTTTCCTGTACCCGGACGTAATATAAGAGGTCCGACAGGCTCCCTTCGCTTTCCCCGCCCAGCAGGCGGCCCAGACCGGAGAACTGTTCCAGATTCAGATACAGGACCGTATCCTGCTCTGCCAGCTGCTGCCCCGCCAATAAGGCCGCGGCCGTCTGGCCAGCTCCGCGCACGGGCGAATAGAAGCCCCAGATCTGCGTTTCGCGGCCGGGCGTTTTCTCCGGACGGTTTTCGATCCCCCGAAGCAGCTGCCGCACATTTTTCTCCATGGGCCGATAGCGGTAAATTGCCGCCGGGTCCTCCGGCCGGGGCGTTTCCGAAAATACAAAGGTGCCGAATTTTCCCTCCAGACCTTCCTCCGGAGCATCCGTCAGCAGCAGATCCGGCTGGTTTTCCGTCACATACAGGCGCATTTCCTCTTTTTCCGCAAAGCACTTGACCCGCAAAGGAAAACGGACGTGTCTCTGCAGATAATCCGTAAAGCGGTACGCATACCGTTTGTCTTCATGATACAGAACCAATGTCTTCTCTTTCATTCGTCCCTCCTTTTCCCCTGCCGCGCCGCAGGAGACAGTATTTATTATGATTTGGCGCAAATGCAGGGTCAACGGCCAACCCCGCAAGCCCTGTGACGATTCGTGACACCGTGCGTTGCGTCCCGGCGCGGCGCCCTCCGTGCATCAAAAAAGGGGCTGTAAAAAAACTCAATCCGTTAACTAACCCAAACGGCAGAGCCGCAAGTGAAAGTTGCTTGCGCCCCTCCCGTTTTTCCGCCCACTCTCAGGAAGAAGCTTTTTTCTATGCAAAAACCGCCGTAACCATAGCGATTACGACGGTTTTCTGGTATACTTTGGTTATGCTAAAAAACAAAAATACCATTGTTTATTCTACACCAAAACAGCT